>JALFBO010000141.1 GCA_022772105.1 Erysipelotrichaceae bacterium
AAGAAATCACCCATAGGCCAAGAGTAAACTGGGAACATATCAGAAGTGATTCTTCCAATAAAGGACCAAGATAAATTGTTTATACATAATGTATAGAAGAAAACTAAGATGCATGAGCATATAATAGCAAGCATTGGTATACGAGCTTCAAAATAGAATTTAACACGATTTTTTCTAAAGGAATGTTTTCTAAATGTTTTGCTATCTTTAACTAATTTTGCTTCGAGCACTTGATACATAGTTTCGTTGACATAATCACCTTGTATCTTTAAAATATATTTAATCAATTTAACAAGATAACCAATAGCTAAAAAGAAGACGATAATAATAAATCCAAGTACTATTAATGTTCTTTTAGATATAGTGGACATCTTATCTGAATTTTCAGCTAGGAAGAGAACAATGTTATTTATCATTTTCTTGATCCTCCATATATTCTAATTCCTCAATTTCAGAATAAGAAATTTCTTTGGTATTTTTGGTAAAGTCGATAGGATCTTGTTTATCTCTTTCTTGTCTTGTATCTTGTTGAGGATTAAGGTTTGTAGCTTTAATTGATCCATCGGCTCCAGTTTGAATGATGATAGGTTGCACAATTGTTGTTTGAGGCATAGGAGGAACTTGATTTTGATTTTGTTTTGTATCTTGCTCCTTAGAAAGAAGACTCTTTTTATATGCATCCATATGGTATTTAGCCGCTCTATCGAGTTCACTATCAATGGACATATCTTTTCCTTGGAAGAATAAAATAATACGTTTAATAAACATGATGAAAAATACTATGACATAAATTGCCATATGAACTATGAGTATTAGTAGAAGAATTGGTGATAGTAAAGTGTATAAAACACCTTCACCTAATGTCTTTAAGAAATCAAACATAGTTTTTTACCTCTTTT
The DNA here is from genome assembly GCA_022772105.1 of Erysipelotrichaceae bacterium. Taxonomy (GTDB): domain Bacteria; phylum Bacillota_I; class Bacilli_A; order RFN20; family CAG-449; genus UBA3210. Next base: position 900 of record JALFBO010000141.1, read on the forward strand.
CTTTTTATATCCTCCGTTTAATTAAGTTTATCAAATATTGACTCACTAATGATACCCTTTTTTATAATTTTTTGCCAAACAATGATAGAAAGTGACATAATTATCTCACTTAAGACTATTAAAAGGATAAAATAAGGACTGATGAATTTATCTACATAACTTGCTATAACAAAGAAGCTTAATAATGATAAGACATATAAAGGAATCTGTAAATAAAGAACAAATTTTGTTTCGTAATAGGAGAAATTGTAGTAAGCAAGAATGACTCCAAAATATAAAGTGAAACAAATAAATAGATAAGACAAGCTAATGTTTACAAAATATAAACTGATGCTAGAAATAAGAAGAATCATTGTAGTGATAAGAATCCTAACAAAATCATTTTTCTTTTCATTAAATGTAAATCCTAGTTTTGTTAGTTCATTCGTTCCTATTACATAAGTTAATGTTGCTTGCGCTAAGGAAACTAAAAATAGGAATATGTAAAAAATATAAGCAAAAGTAGTTTCTTTAAAATGCATAATCTGTCCCATAATCTCCTGCATGTCTTGTTCATAAAGAAGTGAAATAGCGTATTTAGCGACTATTTGTAAGACAAGTAAAACAAGAGAAGAAAAGAAAATAATATAATAACCATGAATATATTTCTTTATTAGGACTCCAAAACTTAATCCGGTAATGATGGAAGGAATAACAATAAATAGGGAGTTAAGAGGATCAATTAAGGAAATAGAAACTAATGCGCAAGAATAAATCAATACATAACGATAAGAGACTTTTAATACCACCATAGTGGTAAATAAAGGAAGAAGTAATAAAGAAAGAATGCATGTTCCTGGAATAAAAGTACTAGCAAGAATAAAAATAGTGCTTAATCCGCACATTAATGATCCATATGCAAGAGCTCTTAATCCTTCTATTTTTTGATTCATTCTCTTCCCTCCATATATGATAAAAATATTTTATCATATTTTTATAGAAAATGGATTATTTTGCTGTAAAACTAAAAAATGATAAAAAGAAGAAACGTTACTTACTTTCTAAAAGATAAAAAATATATCTTTCAAATATAGTTTTTCCAAAAAAATTATATTTAAAACAAAGTGCTTATTTTGCTTAGAGATAGTATGATTTTTTGTTTATGCTATAAAGCGATTATGGTATAATTAAAAGAGTCAAGATTTTCAAAGGAGTTTCCTATGGATTTAAAGAATTTATTAAATGATAAGCAATATGAAAGTGCAGTTTGTACTTCGCAATATACAAGAATTATCGCAGGTGCGGGAAGTGGAAAAACACGTGTTTTGACATATCGTATCGCTCATTTAATCGAGAATGAAGGAGTTTATCCTGCTTCTATTATGGCGGTTACTTTTACTAATAAAGCTGCAAAAGAAATTAAGGAAAGAGTGGCTAAACTTGTTTCATGTAATGGAATATTTTTAGGGACAATTCACTCTTGGTGTGCGCGTTTTTTGCGTCATGAATATGGATATATTAACTACCCTAGTAATTTTACTATTTTAGATGAAGATGATCAAAAATCTATAATGAAAGAGGTTTTAAAAGAAGAAGATGCAGTTCTAGAATCACGTGGCTTAAGTGGTGAGATTGTTTCTAGAAAAGATCCTCTTATTAGAGAATGTTTGAGTTGGATTGGAGGACAAAAAACTAAAGGAAACCAATACTTAGATGTTGCTAATACTCATTTTCCTGATCCTAAACTTGTAAAGTTTTTACAATATTGGAAGCGATACGATGAAATTTGCTTTGAAAGAAAATCTCTTGATTTTGATGATTTATTATTAAAAACAATTGAAGTGCTAGAAAATTATGATGAGATTAGAGAAAAATATTCACATCGATATTCTCATATTCTAGTGGATGAATTTCAAGATGTTAATGATGTTCAATTCAATTTAATTTCACTGCTTCTTAATGGTAATAATTCTCTTTATGTTGTCGGTGATCCTGATCAAACTATTTATACATGGAGAGGGGCAAATAATCGTATCATCATGAAACTTGAAGATAATTTAAGACATAATATCGATAGAAACATTGAAGTTAATTCTATTGTCTTAAATCAAAATTATCGCTCTACGAAAAAGATATTAGATGCCGCGAATAAACTTATTAAAAACAACAAAGAAAGAGAAGAGAAGGATTTGTTCTCTGTTAATGAAGACGGAGAAGATATCACATATAAGAATTGCCGTACTGCTAAGGAAGAAGCAGATTACATAATTTCTACTATCTCTGACCTTCATCATCGTCAAGATGTTGCTTATAAAGATATCGCCATTTTGTATCGTTCAAATTATTTGACATCCACACTTGAAGGAGCGTTAGGGTTATATCATATCCCATATAAAATTTTTGGTGGTATGAAATTCTATCAACGTAGAGAAATCAAGGATGTAGTTTCCTTCTTTAGATTAATAATTAATGACGCTGATGATACTGCTTTTGAAAGAATAATTAATATTCCTCGAAGAGGAATAGGAGAAGTAACATATTCAAGAATCAAAGAAGAAGCAAAATATAATCATCAAACATTATTTATGTATCTTCGTACTTCTTTAAAAGATTCTTCTTTAAAGCTAAGTCAACAACAATCAATAAATAAACTAATTAATTCCATAGATTATGTTAGGGATGAGTTTGAAAAAGATCAACCCAACTATAGCGAGATTTTGAATAAATTCTTAGAGAATATAGGATATTATTCTTACTTAAAAGAATGTGAAGAAGATGCAGATGATAGAAAAGATAACGTTACTACTTTACTACAAAACGTTGATGTCTTTATGATAGAAAACGAAGATGCTGAATTTTCCGATTTTGTCGCTAATGCGATGCTTCAAGCATCACAAGATGATATTACTGATGGCAACTACGTTTCTTTGATGACTTGTCACACCGCTAAGGGACTGGAATTTGATTATGTATTTGTCTATTCTTTATGCGAAGGAGTTTTTCCTTCTCAAAGAGCTATAAGTGAATCAAGAAATGCTATTGAAGAGGAAAGACGTTTGGCTTATGTTGCCTATACAAGAGCAAAAAAGAAGTTATATTTAACTTGTAATAATGATTATTCTTATGTAAGTCAATGTAATCTTCGCCCTTCTTGCTTTATTAAGGAAGCAGGAATACAAACAGAAAAAGGAAGAGTTTTCTATAATAATGAATATGTAAATTCACAAAGTTCCACTTCTAACAATTTTTCTTATAAACATAAACCTGTTACTCCTCCTACTTATAAGAATATAAATGCAAATGCTACAAATGGAGTAACTTCATGGGCTATTGGTGATAGATTAGAACATAGTAAATTTGGAAAAGGTACTGTTGTGGGTACAATTGATAAATTAATTATTGTTCAGTTTGATGATTCACAATTTGGTAAACGTTCCCTTTTAGGAACTCACATTTCTATTAAAAAAATAGATAAGGAGGATTAAAAATGGATATTGTAGAAGCAAAACAAAGAGTGCATGAAATTACCTCATTATTAAATAAATATAATTATGAATATTATGTTTTAGATAATCCTTCTGTCGATGATGCTGAATATGATCGTTTGATGAACGAACTTATCATGTTAGAAGGAGCATATCCAGAATTAAAGAGTCCTTTATCGCCTACTTCAAGGGTCGGAGGACAAGTCGTATCATCATTTCGAAAAATCGTTCATAAAAGAATGATGCTTTCTCTTGCTAATGCATTTAATGAAGATGATTTACGTGCTTTTGATAAAAGAGTAAAAGATGCCTTAGGTGTAGATAATGTTGAATATGTTGCTGAAATGAAAATAGATGGTCTTGCTATGTCTCTTACTTACGTGGATGGAAAATTTGATTATGCGGCCACAAGAGGTGATGGAACAACAGGAGAAGATGTATCTTCTAATGTTTTGACAATTAAAAGTATTCCTTCCTCCATCTCTACTTTTAAAGAAGTGGAAGTGCGAGGAGAAGTATATATGCCAAAAAAGGTTCTTGCGTCTTTGAATAAGGAAAGAAGTCAAAAAGGAGAAGCATTGCTTGCAAATGCTCGTAATGCGGCAGCTGGGTCAATTCGTCAACTTGATTCTTCAATCGCTGCTTCAAGAAAACTAGACGCTTATTGGTATTATTTTGTTAATGCTAGTGATTTTGGTTTTAAGAAGCATTCAGATGCTTTAGATTATATTCAAAGTTTAGGATTTAGAACTAATCCAGAAAGAAGAATTTGTAAGGGTATTGAAGAGGTATTAAAATTTGTTGAAGAATATACTTTAAAACGACCTTCACTTCCTTATGATATTGATGGACTAGTTATAAAAGTAAATGATATGACAAAATATGATACTATTGGCTATACCGCGAAAACCCCTAAGTGGGCTATTGCCTATAAATTTCCTCCAGAAGAAGTAGTAACAAAATTAAAAGATATTATTTTTACTGTAGGAAGAACAGGAAAGATTACTCCTAATGCGGTTCTAGATCCAGTACGAGTACAAGGCTCTATGATTGCGCGAGCTACTTTACATAATGAAGAATTTGTTGTTTCCAAAGATATCCGTGTTGGGGATTATGTGGTTTTACGTAAGGCGGGCGACGTTATTCCTGAAGTAGTTAGAGTCGTTAAAGAAAGAAGAGAAGAAGGAACCCTTCCTTTTAAGATGACATTGTCTTGCCCAATATGCGGCGCTCCTTTAATTCAAAAAG
>JALFBO010000096.1 GCA_022772105.1 Erysipelotrichaceae bacterium
TATCGTAATCCTTACAATCCTGCGCAAGAAAAGAATGTACAAGAATCCGCTAATGAAGAAGTTGAAGAAACAATCGATATAGATATTGAAGAAGATGTTCCTTCTATTGGCGAGATTTCACTAGAATTCAAAAATTGTCCTCCTCCTGTAAGAAGTGATGGAACAGTGTCTACTCCAATTGGCTTAGAAAAGAAAAAGAGAAAACCTCGTAAAAAGAAAAAAGAAATTGAAGTAGAAGATATTCCTGATGTTCATCAAGAAAATGAAGTAGTTCTAGAAGAAAAAGAAGAACAAGAGGAAGAGAAAGATTTATAAAACATTAAGAACGCATTAATATAAACTAATGTGTTCTTTTTTTGAAAGGAAAATAAGATGAAAAAACAAGTAGCAATTATCGGCTCTGGTCCAAGTGGAATATGTGCCGCTATTTATTTAGTAAGAGGAGGAATATCTCCTGTTATTTTTGAAAAAGGTATGCCAGGAGGTAAACTACCTTTAACTTATAAAATATCTAATTATCCAGGGTTTAAGGAAATTATCGGGGCAGATCTAGCATTACAAATGATGGATCAACTAAGTGAATTAAATGTTAAAATTGAATATGACAACGTAAAGGAAGTAATAAAGGAGAATGACAAATTTAAGTTAATTACTGAATATGGAGAATATTTTTTTGACGCTGTTTTAATTGCTTCGGGTACGCAAGATAGAAAATTAAATATTCCTGGTGAAGATAAATTTTATGGCCATGGAGTATCAAACTGTGCTGTATGCGATGGATCATTCTTTAAAGGAAAACCAATGGCTCTTATTGGAGGAGGTAATTCTTCATTAGAGGAGGCTTTATATTTAACAACAATTACTGATAAAGTTTATATCATTCATCGAAGAGAAGAATTTAGAGCGGACCCAATCTTGGTTGATAGAATAAAAGATAATTCTATGATCATATTAAAAACACCATATGTTCCAGTGGAAATTAAAGGAGAAAATAGTGTATCTTCCCTCCGTTTACAAAATGTGAATACTAAGGAAGAAGAGGAAATTGAAGTTAATGCAATATTCTCATATATAGGAGCAGATCCTAACACCTCCTTTGTAGAAGATAAGATTAAAGATGAAAAAGGATATATAATAACAAATAAAAATATGGAGACAGCAATTGAAGGAATTTTTGCTTGTGGAGATTGTACGCAAAAAGAATTACGCCAAATTGTAACCGCAGTTGGAGATGGTGCGATTGCAGCAACTTCAATATTGAAATATCTACAAAAATAATGCTTGAAATAAGTCCACTCATAATAGTAAAATAGATAGGCACTGAAAGGAGGAAGATAAAGATGAAACAAGGATCATTTACTCAACAAGTTAAAGATGAAATTTGTTTAGGTGAATATGATGAAAATCAATTGACCGCGCTATTATCTGGTTTTATAAAGACTAATGGTATAGTTTCTTTTTCTTCCAAAGGTACTGTACTCATCCTTTCAACAGAAAATTCCAAAATAGCTAAATTAATTTATCAAGCTTTTAGTAGAATTTTTAACATTGCTCCTACTTTAACTTATTCACGTAAGATAAAATTAGATAAGTGCGTTGTTTATCATGTTAGTGTTAATGAAAAAGTGGAGGAAATTCAAGAGTATTTAGAATTAGGATCTATTTTTGAACCTAAATATCCTAAAGAAATTTTAAGAAATGAAGGAAGTCGCTTCTTTTTAGCGGGTGTCTTTTTAGCGTCAGGAAGTGTAAACTCACCTCGTAGTGAAAATTATCATTTGCAGATGATAATCAATAAGGAGGAAGATGCTAAATTCATTTTAAAATTACTAAACAAATTTAAAAATGAAAGAACTATGGATTTTAAGATGATCGCGCGTAGAAACAAATATGTTGTCTATTTGAAAAAGGCGGATCAAATCACTATCTTTTTAGCGCTTTGCAACGCTTCTATCTCTATGCTTCAATTTGAAAATGCGCGTGTGGAAAAGGATTGTATCAATTCTGAAAATAGATATCAAATTTGTTTAACTGCTAATTATCAAAAAACGCTTGCTTCTTCCTTAAGACAAGCGCAAGATATTGAACTATTGGAAGAAAAAGTTGGATTAGATTCTTTAGAATTTAAGATGCAAATAGTTGCCAAAACTAGAATGGAGAATATGGAAGCTCCGTTAAGTCAAATCGCTTCTTTGATAGAAAAAGAATACGACATAAAGATGTCAAAGTCCGCAGTTAATCGTATTTTCGATAATATTCATGCTTTAGCATCTTGTTATAAAGAGGAGAATAAGCAATGACAATTTATGAGCAATTAGGAATGAGAATTGCATATCTTAGGAAGCAAAAGAAAATGTCTCAACTTGCTTTATCAATAGAGGCGGAGATTAATAAAAATTATTTATCTGATTTAGAAAAAGGAAGAAGGAATCCCACCTTATTGATTTTAAATAAGATTGCCAATGCCTTAGATTGTGATTTATCTTATTTATTACAAGGCGTTAAGGATTTTTCCTTAGAAGATTTAGAAATTAAAATGTCATCAATTAGATGATATTTTTTTGCTTCTTCACTAGATAAAAAGAAATTACGGTCACAATCTTGTGTGACTTTTTTTGTTTCCTGTTTTGTATTTTCCACTAAAATGGAAGTAAGTTTATTTTTTAAGTATATAAATCTTTTTGTCATAATCTCTAAATCTGATACTTGACCTTCACTTCCACCAAGAGGTTGATGAATCATGATTTCACAATTTTCATAAGCGTAACGTAAACCTTCATCACCTGAAGAAAGAATGATAGCTCCCATGGAAGCACATAAACCAGTTCCAATGGTGGATACTGGACATTTACAATGCCTTATTGCATCGTAAATCGCTAGACCTGCATTTACTTCTCCTCCTGGAGAATTTATATATATGGTTATTTTTTCTTCTTCCGACATTGCTTCTAAATATAATATTTCACTGACAATAAGTGAAGCAAGATCAGCGGTGATTTCACCACTTATAAATATGATTCTTTCATATAGAAGCATTGAATAAATATCGAAGTTTTTATTTCCTTCGTATGTTGGGATACTCACAGATGGTATATAGTGCATATTTTTTATTCCTTACTTATTATAGTTTAGGATTAACTCGGTAAAAATATACTTAATTATTATAAAAATGATTTTCTTTTCTTTACTACGTAAAGGAAAAAATAATATAATGAATATGCGAACTAAATATAATTTAGTTTAAAAGGAGAATTATATAATGAAAAATGTAAAAGACCTACAAGTCGAAGGCAAAGTAGTATTAGTAAGAGTTGACTTCAATGTTCCTCAAAAGAATGGTGTTATTTCTGATAACAACAGAATTGTTGCTGCTTTACCAACAATCAAAGAATTATTAAGCAAAAACGCTAAAGTTGTTTTAATGTCTCACTTAGGAAAAATCAAACACAAAGAAGCTCCAGAAGTTGTTGAAGCTCAAAAAGCAAAAAACAACATGGCTCCTGTCAGTGTTGAATTAGCTAAATTACTTCCAGGTGTTAACGTTAAATTCTGTCCTGCTACACGCGGTGAAGAATTAAAGAATTCAGTAGCATCATTAAATAATGGTGAAGTATTATTAGTTCAAAATACTCGTTATGAAAAAGGCGAAGAAAAGAATGATCCAGAATTATCAAAAGAATGGGCTTCTTTATGCGACGCATTCGTTATGGATGCATTCGGCTCAGCTCACCGTGCTCATGCTTCAACATATGGTGTACCAGAAATCTTAAAAGCAGAAGGAAAACAAACAGCTATTGGTTTCTTAGTTGAAAAAGAAGTTGTAGCTTTAAAGAGAGTTGTTGATGTTCCTGCTGAAAATCATCCATATATTGCTATCTTAGGTGGATTTAAAGTATCTGATAAGATTAAAGTTATCGAATCATTATTAAAGAAATGCGATAAGATAATTATCGGTGGTGCTATGGCATATACTTTCCAAAAAGCTTTAGGAAAAAATATCGGTGATTCACCATTTGAACCAGACTTTGTTGATTATGCAAAGAGAATGTATGAATCTGGAAAGATCTTATTACCAGTTGACGCAGTAGTTGCAAATGATTTTGAAAACCCTACAGATATTCAAGTCCTTGATGAGATTCCTGCAGGATATCAAGGAATGGATATTGGTCCAAAAACAAGAGAATTATACAAAGCAGAAATTGCTAAAGCAAAAACTGTTTTCTGGAATGGACCAATGGGTGTCTTTGAAAGAGACGAATTTACAGCAGGTACTGTAGCAGTTTGTTCAGCTTGTGCTGAATTAAAAGGCGCATTTACAGTTATCGGTGGTGGTGACTCTGCTTCTGCCGCTAAAAAATTAGGCTTCAAAGAAAAATTCTCACATGTTTCTACAGGTGGAGGAGCTTCTTTAGAAATGATTGAAAATGATGGTCACTTACCAGGAATTGATGTAATTGGAGAATAATTTAATGAGAAAAAAATTATTAATGGGTAACTGGAAGATGAACAAAACTCCTCAAGAAGCTAAGGAGTTTGCGCTTGCTTCCTCAGAAATCGTAGAATTTGCTAAAGCTCACGATATTTTAGTTGGTGTTTGTCCTACATATGTTTGCTTAACTGCAGTAAAAGAAAATTGTAATCCATATTTAATCGTTGGTGCACAAAACTGTCACTTTGAAAAGAGCGGTGCATTCACAGGTGAAATTTCAATTGATATGTTAAAAGCTTGTGGTATTGATACAGTTATCATCGGTCACTCTGAAAGAAGACAATATGATAATGAAACTAACGAAAAATGCAATAAGAAAATTGTTGAGTTAGTACATAATGATATGGTTCCAGTTTATTGTGTTGGTGAAACTTTAGAACAATTTGAAAAAGGTGAAACTAAAGTAGTTGTTGAAGAACAATTAAGAAAAGGTTTAGCAAATCTTTGTTCAAAATGCATTACAAAAGTAATCATCGCTTATGAACCAGTTTGGTCTATTGGAACAGGTAAAAATGCTTCTGTAGAAATCGCTCAAGATGTTTGCAAATTCATAAGAGATATCATTAGAGATATGTATGGAGATGCAGCTGATTCAGTATTAGTTCTTTATGGTGGATCAGTTAAACCTGAAAATGTCAAAGCTTACTTAGGATGCGATGATGTTGATGGTGCTTTAGTTGGTGGCGCATCATTAAAAGTTGAATCATTTAAAGCAATGATTGAAAATTTAGCAAAATAAGATTATTCTTAAGGTGTAGTTTAATGCTACACCTTTTTTTACAAGGAGGATATATTATGGATAACAATACACATAATTTTCAAAATGAGGATTATTATCAAGATGATTCGTCAGGAATTATTACTGAAGTTCCTTTTTTAGCTAAATCTTATTTGTTTTTAGGTCTAGCCATGTTTGTTTCTGGCCTAGTGGGATTAGGACTTGGAAAACTTACTACTTACTACCCAGAAATTATGATGTATGCATTTTACGGAGGAGCTATAGCAGTTTTAATTACTAGTTTTTTGATTAATATAAATGCATATAAAAGAAAATCAACCACTGCAACACTTGTAGCATTTATAATCTATTCAATTGCAATGGGGGCAATGATTTCTCCAGTATTTATTGCTTTATCTGGTGATGTTCTTGCTATATCATTTGGAATTACTGCATTAGTTTTTGGAGGTCTTGCTTTATACGGCCATTTTTCTAAACGCGACTTTTTTGGATTTGGTGCATTCATTACATCATTGTTATTTGGAGGAATGATCATCTCATTATTAAATTTTTTAATTTTTAGAAGTTTTGAACTTAACTATATTATCGAAATGGTATTTTTTGGAGTATTCTTAGGTTATGTTATTATTGATTCTAATAGAATTAAAAGATTACAACTAGCTGGCGAAACTTCCTCTAGTTTAGCTATAATGTGTGCTATGCAACTTTATTCTGACTTTATATATATATTCTTAAGAATTGCACTTATTGTTCTTAATTCTAAATCTAAAAAATAATAATTTGAAGGTTGGCCAACGTGCCAATCTTTTTTTTGCACATACGCATAATGCGCGCGCACACGCATAGAATATATATAGAATAAAATAAAAAATAAAATATTTACAAAAAACACTTGCAAGAAGAAGAAAGAAGTGCTTTAATAATAAAGCCGTCAGCAATGAGCGGTAAATCAAAAGAAAAAAGAAGTAATAAAAAAACAAAAAAATTACAAATTTCGATTGACATACAAAATATTGCTGTGGTAATATAAACAAGTCAACGCGCCT
>JALFBO010000097.1 GCA_022772105.1 Erysipelotrichaceae bacterium
TCGTTGTGCCACCCTATTTCGAAGAATAAATCTTCCTTTTAGCTTTTTACCAAGCTTACTGGTGATAAATGCTCCTACATGTGTCACTCCGATTTATACGGCCATGTATTCTTTGCAAATTCATCTACTATATTATCTAAAGTATCAAAGAAATTGTCAATTTAAATAAATATAATTAATAAATATTTCGTATATTACCGCCTTATAACACTAACAAATTTATAATCATCTATTAGTTTTTCTTTTTACTATTTGTAGTGGCCTTCTTGAGGCGATACATCACTCTAATTTTCTTAACAAATCGATTCCAGAAATATGAAAGTGCTGCCCCACCACTATAAACCGCCAAAAGAAGAAATATTCTTACTAGAACTAATGCGGTTCCATGAATGCTAACATCAATAATTTCATAAGGATAGACTATTCCTTCATAAGTTGGATCTTGTAAAAGGAACCCTCCTCTTATCATTATAAGTGAAAAGTAAAGAAGAGGAATTACCATAGCAATAAAAGGATAATGTCTTTTTATTTCCATATGATCGGTTAAAAACCAGTAATCTAGTAGATATAAAATAGGCATTATAAAGTGATAAGAAAATGTTCTTGTTTCTTCCCAATAAATAGCTTCAAACATACTACCATATTCTTCAATCAAAAAGGCATTAGCAAAGATAAAAGAAAATAAAATCATTAATGCTCCTGAGAATTTTGCAATTAAACATACTGATTCTCTGCTTTTCTTTGTTCCGCATAAATAATCCACTAAAGCATAAAGGAAATCTAAAACGAAATATATATAGTAAACAACATTAGCAAAATATGGAAAATAAATTATTTTCATAAAAGTGAATGTGCCATTTCCAATTCCTGAATTAGCAATAAGAAAGTATCCTCCAATAAGGACAACAATAGCACGATATATAATTTGTACAATTCGTTTTTTTAGCATTACTATTCACTTCCTGTTTTTATTGTATCACAACTAATAAAAGAGTGTTAGATGGAAGATTTCCTTAAATAAGAATCGATATTCCTTTTTGATAAAATAAAAACTCATCATAGAGATAAAACCCTTTTGATGAGCTTATTTACTTTTTTATTTTAAATAATTATCTACCTTGTACATTGATGCTTTTGATTGGCATGATATTAGCGTCTATATATTCTACTTTAGTAGCTTGCATATATGGATGTAAGAATAACATACCAATTCCAAATGTAAACACACTTAAAATCATCCATCCAATGAAAGAAAGATCAAGGACAAACATTTCCATCTTATGACCATCCATTAATCTTCTTGATTCATTTAAACATTCTTTCCAAGTTAAATCTTTATTTTGAAGAGAAATATATTCAGCTAGTGAATAAGAATATGTTTTCACAATTCCTGGAATTATGAATAAAATTGACCACAAGAAAATGAATATTGTTTTTAGAATAGATAATAAAATTCTATTTGCAAGTCCTTCTTTAAAACCGAAAAATAAATCTTCAAGAGAATATTGATGAGTGATTGATCCATTGATAAATGCATAATAGAAACCTACTAATAATGCTGAACCAAGTAACAAAATTCCTATTCCCCATGCTGCTCCTAAAGCTGTCGATATAATCATATATAAGACAGTTATTAATATTGCATATCCCCAGTTTCCTTTTAAAGAATCTAAAGCGAGTCTTTTTGCTTCTTGTCTTGACATAAAATAAACCTCCTACTCTTTAATTGTATAACTAATTTAAATCATATTAAATATATATTTTTATATATCATTAATATCCATTTTTTGTTGAAAAATTTCTAATGAAATAATCAAATCGATATCATATCCTTGTTTCACTATATATAATTTCTTATTAACAATATCTAAGCGAGTAAATATTCCTTCCACTTCCTCATATGTTTGTTCGCTTGAGTTATATACCTTAATCTTTATAAGCATTCCTTTTTGTAGAGAACTAATTTGTTTATTAAGTTCTTCTTTTTGTTCCTCTGAAAGAATCTTTTGTTCACATCTTTCTTTTTCTTCTTCTTTTAAAGCTTCTTTAAATCCCTTCAATGCATCAAAAGGAAGAAATATTTTAGCCCGATCACTTAATTTCATCTTCTCCACTGTTATGTCCTCCAATTAACTTATTTCTTTTTATTGTTGTTGCCCCTTCTACTAAATTCATTGCCTTTAAAATTGAGTTTTTACCATATTTCTTTTTTATAGAATTAATAGTTCTTTCTAGATTTCTTTCTTTAATTATTTCTTGTGGATCAGTAAATAGATCAAATGTCTCAAAATCTTCACTTTTTAAATTTCCTACACTGATATTTATTCTTCTAATAGGAAGACCATGAATAGTAGTATTGTCATATAAATTTAAAAATTCTAATAATAATTTGCTATATACATTAGTAGACATATTAAGTGCAATAGACGCGCCCGTAGTTTTATTATATTCTTTAGAATAACCTACACTTAATGATATATGGGAAGTAACAAGACGTTCATCAACAAGTTGTAATGATAATAATTCCACCATTTCTTTTAAAACTAGGCGCGCTGAAGAGAAGGTGTAATCAGAAAAAAGAACTTGTCCTTGACTCAAAGAATTTGATTTTGG
>JALFBO010000007.1 GCA_022772105.1 Erysipelotrichaceae bacterium
TTTTTGTTATACATTCTTTTCTTGTCTTGCTTCGAATTTTTTACGTTCTGCAGTATTTAAAATCTTTTTTCTCATACGGATTGAAGAAGGAGTGATTTCCACTAGTTCATCGGTATTAATATAATCTAAACATTCTTCTAGTGACATCTTACGTGAACCTTTTAATACTACCGTAGTATCTTTAGAAGAAGAACGTTGGTTGGTTAAATTCTTTTCTTTTACTGGAGTTACGCATAAATCAGAATCATATTTGTTTTCACCGATAATCATTCCTTCATATACATCTGTTCCAGGATCGATAAATAATGTTCCTCTTTCTTCTACGTGTTGAATTGCATATGGTGTAGCTTGGCCTTGGTCAGTTGATACTAAAACTCCAATAGCTCTTTCGCCAACACTCATTTTTAAGCAAGGACGATATTCTTTAAAGGTGTGGTTAATAATTCCATAACCTTTAGTCATAGTCATGAAATTAGTCATAAATCCTAATAGACCGCGAGATGGAATAACATAATTTAACTTAACTTGATTACCATCATATACCATATGACCTAGTTCGCCACCTCTTGAACCTAAAGATTCCATGATTGTACCAACATAGTCTTCTGGAACATCGATTTGAACGTCTTCGTATGGTTCACATTTGACGCCATCAATCTCTTTAATAATTACTTTTGGTTTGGAAACTTCTAATTCAAAACCTTCTCTTCTCATATTTTCAATCAAAATTGATAAGTGTAATTCACCTCTACCTGAAACAATCCATGATTCAGAATTAGGAATTCTTTCAATCTTTAATGAAACGTCTCTTTGCGTTTCTTTAAATAAACGTTCCTCGATTTTTCTTGCAGTTAAAAGAGTTCCTTCTTTACCAGAAAATGGGGAAGAATTTGTACCAAATGTCATTTGTAAAGTAGGTTCATCAATACGAAGTAAAGGTAAAGGATTATATTCATTAAAATTACAAATAGTTTCTCCTACACATAAATCAGGTAAACCAGCGATAGCACATATATCTCCAGCAGAAGCTTCCTCAATTTCTAATCTCTTTAATCCTAAGAAACCATATAATTTTTGGATTCTAAAGTTTTTCGTAGTTCCATCTAAACGACAGCAAGTGACTTGATCGTTTACATGGATTTTTCCTCCAGCAATTCTTCCAATACCAATCTTTCCTACAAAATCATTATAGTCGAGTAATGCAGGTTGGAATTGAAGAGGTAATGTTTCATCAGTACATGGAGCGGGAATCTCAGAAATGATAGTTTCAAAAATAGGGTCCATTCCTTCTTGTTGTGTAGCAGGATCTGGATCATAAGAAGAAGTACCTTTTAAACCAGAAGCATACACTGTTTTAAAATCTAATAATTCATCGTCAGCACCGAGCTCGATAAATAAATCTAAAACTTCGTCTAAGACTTTAGAAGGGTTAGCATTAGGACGATCGATTTTGTTGATGACTACCACAGGTTTTACTTTTGCTTCTAAAGCTTTCTTTAAAACGAATCTAGTTTGAGGCATAGTTCCTTCAAAAGAGTCGACTACAAGTAAACATCCATCAACCATATGCATGATTCTTTCAACTTCGCCTCCAAAGTCAGCGTGACCAGGAGTATCTAGAATGTTGATGCGATAGTCTTTGTAATTAATCGCGGTAGTTTTAGCTAAAATAGTAATACCACGCTCTCTTTCAATATCATTGCTATCCATCATACGATCAGAGGTTGATTCATTCTCTCTAAATGTGCCTGAACATTTTAATAATTGGTCGACTAAAGTAGTTTTTCCATGGTCGACGTGAGCAATAATTGCTATGTTTCTAATTTCTTTCATTGTGTACCTCACTTTATGCCGTTAGATATTATATCACTAAAGAGATTTTTGTATATACAAAAATGAAAAAAATCAAAAAAAAACCACTTTCATGAAGTTATTTTTAAAAATAAAAATTTATCGTATAAAATTTTACTAAATTTTATAATTAAATAGTTTATAAAATATTGCATTGTTATTTTTAAGTGTTAAAATTATTTATATATGATTTTTTAGGGAAAAGAAAAGGATTTAAGAAGAACTATGGCAAAGATTTTAATTTCAACTGATTCAACATGTGATTTATCTAAAGAGATATTAAGTGAAAGGGGCATTAAGCAAACTTCTTTACACGTACTACTTGGCACTAAAGAGTATAGCGATGGTATCGACATCGTTCCTGATGATATTTTTAAATATGTTAAGGAAACAGGTGTACTTCCAAAAACTAGTGCTTATACCATTAATGATTACCAAAATTTCTTTTTTGAAAATTTAAAAGAATATGATTATATTATTCACTTTACAATTTCTAGCGATTTATCTTCAACTTATAGTAATGCTGTTTTAGCTAGTCAAGAATTTGAAGGAAGAGTCAAGGTAATTGATTCAAGAAATCTTTCAACGGGTCAAGGATTATTAGTTTTAAAAGCTTGTGATTTAAAAGAAGAAGGAAAATCTTTTGAAGAGATAGTTCAAGTGATGGAAGAAGAAAGATTTCATGTTCAAACTAGCTTCGTCGTCGATACAGTAGAATATTTGTACAAAGGTGGAAGATGTTCAGGTGCGGCAAGACTTGCTTCTAATTTATTTAAAATCCATCCTTCAATCGATATGGTTGAAGGAAAACTAGTGCCAAAGAAAAATTATCGTGGCACGCTAAAAAAATGTATTGAAAAATATGTTTTAGATTTAGTAGAAGAATATAAATCTTATGATGATACTAGAGTATTTATTACCCATGCTTCTGCAAGTGACGATGTAGTTTCATTAATTAAAGAAGTGGTAAGCAAAAACTTCTCATTTAAAGAAATTATTGTTACAGTTGCCGGTTCTGTCGTAACTTCTCACTGTGGACAAGGTACATTAGGAGTTCTCTTTATTAAAAAATAATTTTATTCATTAGCCTTTGAAAAAAGGCTTTTTTATTACAAAAAAATAGCGAAACTGTAAATTTTAGTTTCGCTATCATAGTTAATTAATTTCAATGATTTCAGGGATTATTACTGGTTTCTTTCCAGTTTCTTTACGTATATAACGATTACATTGTTCGATAATCTTATCTAAGATATCTTGCTTTTTATTATAGTAACCGGTTAGGTAAATACGAATGTTTTCTACGAAAATATTTGTAATTTCTCTTAAAATATTTTCTGAATCTTTTAAGAAGACAAATCCTCTCATTTGAACGTCAGGTCCACCCACGATGGCTTTTTTGGATTTTGAAACAACTATGCCCATGATGACAATTCCATCTGAAGACATTTCATTACGTTCTTCAACAACATTATTTCCTACGTTACCAATATCGATACCATCGATAAACATATCAGCAGTTTCAATTTTATTGACATAATCTGCCTTTGCAACTGAATTTTCAAATGTGACTGGTACACCATTTTCTAATACTAAGATATTAGAATAATTATATTTTTTATTTGAACTAAGTACTATTTTTGCGGTATTCATTAATTCGAAAAAATAACCATCTACTGGAATGACATATTTTGGATTTAAGAATACTAAGTATTGCTTAATATCTTCTTCAGAAAGAGCGATGACTGTACGATCTTTTGAAGTAATATTTTGTATCTTCATATCAGTACGGTATAAATTATCAAGCATTTGAACTGCTTCAACTTCTTTAGAAGCAATAGGGATACAGTTGTTGATGAATACATCCTTAGAAGTTAATTCGAAGTGTAACTCTTTACCATCGGTAGCTAAGAAATTACTTACTTTGTCAAACACATCAATAACTGAACCTAAGAATAATAAGGCAATATCGCTATCTTTAACGCGATTGATGTCAGCAAGTTTACCAATTTTAATATTTGGTGAACAAATGTTTTGAGCAACAAAGTAATTCTTAATTTGAAGTAAACGTTTATCATCCATAGAACGAGAATATAAGAAGACAGTCTTATTATATTTTTCACATAAATCAAAAATTTCTTTTAAATTGAAAAGATTGGATGAATAATTGGCAATCATTAATTTTCCTTCACAAGTATCAAATTGTGATTGAATTAATTTTTTAATTTTATGTTTTGGGACAGTATAACCTTGTTTAGTAGAACCAGATGAAGAGCATAGTAATGCTAAATAGGAATCTTTATCACCAAATTGTAATTCTTTTAATCCAGTATGAAATGGTCTTTCTGCTGTTGGATCAAATATTAATCCAGGAATATAAGCAATAATTCCTTGACTTGTATGGATTTTAACAGATACTGATCCAGGGACAGAGTGAGTTAAAGGGGTAAATGAGAATTGTACGCCATCAATTACTTCCTTATATGTTGGACTAATTATGTGATAGTTAATCTTTGTATTAATTTCAAAATCAGAATTGAAATGTTCAATGATAATACGTGTAAATTCAGTACAATAAACAGGAACATTAATAAATTTACATAGCACTGGAATAGCACCACATTCCTCAAAATGACTATGTGAAACAATGATAGCTTTTACCCTAGCTTTATTTTGAATAATATAATTCATATCAGAACATATTGCATCAACACCAGTAATGTTTTTGGAAGGGTATTTAAGTCCGCAATCTAAAATAAAAATTTTATCGTTTACTTCTACAATGTACATATTTTTGCCTGATTCGTCTAATCCACCTAAAGCAAAAAATTTGATTTTATCATTCATTTTTCTAATACCTCTTTCTAAAAATTTATTAAGTAAACCATAATGTGCCCATTTTTACATAGTAATCAATGAATGTTATGTATTATTTACGGCATTTTATGTTTGACCTGCTGAATTGATTATACTTATTATATTCTTCGAAAGCAATATTTTTTAAAAAAGAAATAAAAGATGAGAAAATTTGAAAAAAATCATTTTATTCTTTACATTTAAATTAATTTACGTATAATGAAATATGCAATGGCGGTTATGGTGAAGTGGTTAACACATCTGGCTGTGAACCAGACATTCGTCAGTTCGATTCTGATTAACCGCCCCATTATAGATAGCATAGGTTTGATTCAGAGGTTTCAAACCTTTTTTTGTTTTTAAGCTTATTTTTGCATTTTTCTTCGTCAGTCCAGGTTCGAACCATCGATTCTTCACAAATTTTTTGTCTTTTTTACAAGAGGTTAGAAAACGTTTGATGAGGTTAGAAAACGAAAGAAAAACTTTGGATAAATATTCATTAAGCATAAAAAAATGGGTCAGTTTGAATTCAAAATATAGGTCAGTTATATTGAATTTTGGGGTGCATTTTGATATAATTAACACAGAAAAATACCCCAAAGGAGATGCTGCTATGGATAGTCAATATTTGCAAATTCAAACGTTGTTAGAACAAAAGGCAGAAATTACTGCAAGATTAAATTTGATTCCTTATGATGGTTCAATTGAAATAAAAGATAGAAATG
>JALFBO010000012.1 GCA_022772105.1 Erysipelotrichaceae bacterium
ATTATAAAACAATGTATTTAACAGATATGATTTTCCACATCTTCGTATTCCGGTTATTACTTTAATAAACCCATTGTGTTTTCTAACAATAAGTCGCTCAAGGTATACATCTCTTTTTATCTCCATCGCAACCTCCATTTATTTTTTTGCCGTAAATGGCACTTTTATTAATTATAGTATAACAAACTTCGAAATTTACGCAACCATTTCATTTAATTTTTTTGCCGTAAGCGGCATTTTTATTAACTGGGCCCTTTTTATAATTTCATATATCATTCATCTTCTTTTCTGTTTCTCCACATCTGCCACATCCATATGTCGGTGGCAACCTCCCTAAGATAACGTAAACATACTATGTTAAAACACACATACTCCACATTGCCCACGCATCAAATGTTGCGGTAAATCTTCCTATGTTATTTTCTACATCCCATGTTGTTTCACACACGGGATGTTTTTTCATGTCGAAATTATGACTTTCTCCTTTTTCAAATACATATCCCCTGTCAGAAAGAGCAAGACCCAATCGGAAAGAGAGGTGCTGCAGATGCAGGAACGCTTTGTACTAGTATTGTCTACAAAAATATCTCACAAAACATTATTTCATCTACTTTTCATAAAAACCATTTGAGTTGCAAAAATTATTATGCAAAATAATATTTATTTTTATATTAATCATAACAATTATTATTTATATATGATATTTTGTTATTATTTTTACGTTTTACCATAGATAAATTGTAATTTATTTGACAAATCTCAAGTAAAACCTTTGGATTTGAAAACAATATTAAATCAATACCTTTATATGCAGTATTTTGTATTAAATAAAATAAATTAAAAAATGCAAATCTTATCTAAGCTATACTTAGTGATTTGCATTTTTATTTTGGGTATATAAATAATCATTTATTCTTCTCATTAATGGGTCATAGACTTATTCCCAGATTGGTGAATGTTATTTTCACTTTTCTAGTTAAATATATATCCATTATCATGTGAATTAATTTTTTCACTTTATAAAAAATTTACTTTTTTCATTGAAAACACTTTCATTAATATTTAAAAAAATGTAATCGTTTTCAATATTGATTGTTGTAATCAACAAAGTACAATATTATTGGGTCAAGTACCTAAGCGTTGGTCGAAATTTTTCCCTCATATCTTTGTTTTTCATAGTCGGCCATCGTTTATTAGCTCTTTTCTCCCAAGAAGAGCTTTTTTATTCCCTTTCTTATATATAACAAAAAAGATGAGTTAATCATCTTTTTTTGTTGCCATAAAAAAAATACTCACTATTTATCATTTAATTACAAGAGGGACATGAAAATAATAAATAGAGAGTACTTGTATAAAAGAGGTTTTTCTTTTTTACATTGATATATTAACCTATTTTTACGCTTAATTTTGAAGTTGTCATATTCGACACTTTTTTTGGCATAATTAAAAACAATTTATATATTGTGTTAATTGTTACTACGTTATTTAAAAAAGAGCATTCGCTAGTATTAGCGAATTGCTCCATTTTATTATGCTTTTCTTGAAATTTCAATTTCAATTTCTTTTTTACCATTAATATAGTAATAATTTTTTACTTTACCAATGTAATTTTCTGTATTGTTAGATACTTTGAAAATGAATCCACTTAAAGCTACGAAAATATAACCGATAGGTTGATCTGTATCTTTTAAACATACATTCATAACTGATTTTGATGCACTTACATCAAATAATACTTCGTCACCAACTTTTGCTTTTAAAGAGTTAGCTTGAATTTCTTTGTTTCCTGATCCTAATAATGCAATGATGATTGGACCATCAAAATCTTCTGATTGAGTATCCGCATTATCATATAAAGCTGCGAACTTTGTATAGAATGATTTATAGTTTGTATCTCTGTTTACAAATGCATTTAGTAAAATGATTAATAAGAAAAATGCTATAAGTAAAAATCCTATAATTAATATTAAAAGCCACCACATAATCTTTAATTCTCCTTTATCGTAAGTCCATATTACCCTATACTAAGAGTAGAATAAAACGCTTTTTTTGCAATTCTACTATTTAGAGAATAGGTTTTATTCGCTAATTAAGCGCTCTAATTCGTCCACTAATTCATTTAAGCGATAAACTACCGCCATAAAGGTTTCTTTTTTAGTGAAATCTACCCCTGCATCACGCGCTTGATCAACAGGATATTTAGAGCCTCCTGATTTTAATAATGATGTATATCGAGCGAACGCTCCATCTATACCATCCTTAACATTTTTATATAAAGCGAAGGAAGCGGCAAACGATGTAGCATATTGATATACATAAAAAGGTGTATAGAATAGGTGAGGAATATATGCCCAAACATATTCTTTGAGTTTTTCTTCTTTTATATCCATATCATAATATTGCTTATATAAATCAATCATTGTTTTAGATAATAGCTCATAAGTGATAGGTTCATTATTTTCTACACATTTTGAGATAGTCCATTCATAATGTGCAAATAAAGTTTGACGATAGAAAGTTGCATATATTTCATCTATTGCCTTTTGTAGAAGCATAATTTTCTCTTCTTTTGTAGTATTTCCCTCTTTAATTAAATAATCAAGAAGCATATGTTCATTATATGTTGAAGCAATTTCTGCTACAAATATTGTATAGTTTTGTAACGCTGAAGGTTGTGCTTCTTCCGCATATAAAGTATGAATAGAATGACCTGCTTCATGGGCTACTGTAAATACATCATCTAAAGTAGAAGCATAGTTTAATAAAATAAATGGATGTAAATCTGATTGACCAGAAGAATATGCTCCCGTTCTTTTACCTTCTTGTTCATAAACATCTACAAACCCATCTCTTAGTACTTCATGAGCTTTGTCAATAAAGTCTTGTGGGCAAGATTTAATAGAATTAAAGAATAATTCCTTTGCTTCTTCATAAGTATATTTTTTGCTTGATGAAGCAAGATCAATGAATCTATCGTAAGTGCGGTAATTATCAATCTTTAAATATTTTTTACGAAGCTTTAAATACTTCTTTAAGGAAGCATTTTCTTGCGATGCCACTTCAATAAGATTAGTGAAAACTTCTACAGGGATATTATTATCATATAAATGATATTCTAATATTGAGTTATAGTTTCTTGATTTTCTTTCAGCATTTTCCATATTTAAAGTTGCAGAATAAATATTAGCGTATGTATTTTTATGTTCATCATATGTTGAATACAATGTTTCAAATATTTTTCTTCTATCTTCTTCATTATCTTTGTGCTCTTGAATTAATGAACGCCAATTACCTTGCGTAACTTTCACTTTTCCAGTAGATAATTCAGTTTCTTTAGGAGAAGAATCAGCAACCGCGAGTGAAGAATATAGGTTACCTCCAATAGAAGATAAAGGAGCATAATTAGCAAGTAATTCTTCTCTTTTTGCATCAAGAACATGAAGTTGACCTCTGAATAATTTTTCAAACAAGAATTTATATTGCTTTATGCTATCATTTCTTGCAATAAATTCCATCACTTTTTCTTCACCTAGAGCTAATATTTCTGGTGCTTCAAAACTTGTTTTAGATTGAATTACATTAAAGATCATCATGATCTTAGAAACATATGCTGCATTTTCAACAACTTTTTTATTTAAATCAGATTGAAGAGCGGCATATTCATATACTCTTGTTGCTCTCTTATCAAATTCATCTTTTAAAAGAACATATTCAACAAATTCTTTTTCTTCGCCTAATTTTCCTTGATATGAAGATAGTTTATCTCCATAAGGAGGAAGATTATTTAGTTCTTCTAAGAAATCTTCTTTTGTTTTAAATAAATATGTTAAATCCCATTTATTCATTATTTAGTCCTTTAGAAATATCATTATGGATATTTCTTCCTTTCTTAATGAAATAATGATACTACACGTAGATTTTTAAATGAACGAATTTTGTTAGTATTTGTAAAGAATGGACAACAATAACTTTTGTTTCCTCCAGAAAAAGACAATTAAAAAAGTAGAGAAATAATTCCCTACTCATTATTACGCTTATTAGATATTTTCTTCTTTTTCTTCCATTACACTCATATAAGCAGGACGAATAATTTTGTCCATACAAATAAGTTCTTCAATTCTATGAGCGCTCCATCCGACAATTCGAGCAACTGCGAATATGGCAGTATATAATTCTTGAGGAATACCAAGCATATCATAAACAAAACCACTATAGAAATCTACGTTCGGACTAACGCCTTTATATATGTGACGTTTCTTTGCAATTAAGAGAGGAGCTAATTCTTCAATATTTTCATATAGAATTAAATCATTTTGTCTATTTTTTTCATTTGCTAATTGCTTAACATAATTTTTAAACACTCTTTCTCTTGGATCAGAAAGAGAATAAACAGCATGGCCCATACCATAAATAAGTCCTTTTTGATCAAATGCTTCTTTATCTAAAATTTTCTCTAAATAAGAAGATATTTCTTCTTTAGATGAATAATCCTTTACATGCTCTTTTATATCTTTCATCATTTCCATCACCTTGATATTAGCGCCTCCATGTTTTGGCCCTTTAAGAGAAGACATAGCCGCGGCGATAGTAGAATAAGTATCAGATCCAGAAGAAGTAACCACTCTAGTTGTGAAAGTAGAATTATTACCTCCTCCATGTTCCATATGTAATATTAGAGCTGTATCTAATACCTTAGCTTCAACTTTACTGTAAGATTTATCAGGACGAAGCATCATCAATAAGTTTTCTGCAGTCGATAAAGAAGGATCTGGGCGATGAATAAATAAACTATCTTGCTTTTCATAATAAGTAAATGCGTGATAAGCATATATAGCAATAAGAGGAAATTCGCTAATAAGTTGAATACATTGTCGTAAAGAATTATTCACGGAAGTATCTAACGCATTTTTATCATAAGAAGCAAGTGTTAAAACACTTCGAGTAATGGTATTCATAATATCAGAAGAAGGAGCTTTCATTATAACATCACGTGTAAAATTCGAAGGTAAAGTTCGTAGGCTTCCAATCACTTCTTTAAAAGAAGAAAGTTCCTCGCCACTTGGTAGTTCTCCCATGAGTAATAGATAAGCCACTTTTTCAAATCCTAATTCATATGGTCCTAAAGAATTAATTAAATCCTCGACTTTATAACCTCGATACCATAGTTCTCCTTCACACGATACTTTCTTTCCATCGATAATTTTTGAAGATATGATTTTAGAAATATTAGTTAGACCCGCGAGTACTCCTTTTCCGTTTTCATCACGTAATCCTTTCTTTACCCCATATTCATCATAAAGACGAGGAGAAATATTATCATTATTTTTGCATAACTCTGCTTTTTTTGATGCATAATTAATCACTTGTTCATTCATCTTCTTCCCCTCCTATTTTCTTTAACTCATCACTCATAATATCTTCTAATTCACTCATTAAACTTAATAAACTTATAAGTCTTTCTTCACCAAATTTTTTAGCAACTTCGCTATAATATTCTTTTAATATTTTTTCTTGTTCATCCATAATCTTTCTTCCACTTTCAGTAAAAGAAACATACGTACCTTCACTTCCATCTCCATCATGAGACCATTGAACAAGTCCTTTTTCTTTTAATGAAGTAACAATTTTTGAAGCTTTTGATATAGAAATTTTCATATTATCTGAAATAACTTTCAAATAGACTTTTCCATTTTCTAAAGAATCCTTAATTTCTTCTAAAGCAATGTATTCTGGTATAGCAATATTTTTAAATAAAATTTCCGCTTGATCTTTGCTAAACATATATCGGTGATATGTAATAAGAGTAGAAAGATTGCTTATGTCATTTATTTTTTTCATATAGTTCACTTCCTTTTCATAGATATTTGGTTATGTAAATATTCATTAGCGTTTTTATTTATTCTTTGTATAAATGATTTAAAAATCATTTTTTCTTCTAAAGAAAAATCCTTAAGAAGCACATCGATAAATACTTTTTGAACATTTTCTCCATCCCTAATAATATTTAATGAATTATCACATAATTTTAGATGAATACTACGATGATTCTCTCCCTTATATTTTCCTTCTACGTAGCCTCTTTCTTCCAAATCACGTAGAGAAATAGATACATGTGATTTCGTTATTTTTAAATTTTCAACGATATCACTAGCGGTATCATATCCGCGATTTTTAGCTAAGAACATCAACACAATCATTTCTGTCATTGTAAGATGATATTTCTCACATAATGGTCCAAATAAAGATGCATATAATTCACGATTAACAAATAAGTTATCAATAATTCCTTCCATTTTACTCACCTCATTTAGTTAAATAACGAACTGTTCGTTTTTTAACTTTTTTTATTTTATATCTTTGTTTTTACCGAGTCAATTAATAAGAAATTATTTTAAATATAATATTTTAAAAAATAAAAAAAATTTGTCATATCTTGATTTTTTGTAACAGCAATACATACATAATTATTTCTTGTTATTTGTTGCTAATAATTGTTTTATATAATAAAAGATATGGAGGTATTATAATCTATGGATAAAAAAATATTATTTAGACAAGCTACACGAAAAGATATTTCATTAATTCTTCGTATTTATTAAATATCTAGCAGAATATGAAAAAATGCTAGATGAAGTAGTCGCGGATAAAAAAACATTAGAGGAATGGATTTTTGACAAAAAAACAGAAGTGATTTTTGCTCTATATGATAATAAAGAAGTTGGCTTTGCATTATTTTTTCACAACTTTTCCACATTTCTTGGAAGAAGTGGAATCTATTTAGAAGATTTATTTGTAAAAGAAGAATACAGAGGATTAGGGATAGGAAAAGCTCTTATTGGTCACCTTGTTTCTATCTCCTTAGAAAGAGGATGTGGTCGTCTAGAATGGTGGTGTCTAGATTGAAATAAACCTAGTATTGATTTTTATTTATCTCTTGGAGCAAAACCGATGTCAGATTGGACCGTTTACCGAGTGGATGGTGATAATCTTAAAAAATTAGGTAAAAATAAAGACTCCAAATGATTTTCATCATGTTGAAGTCCGTTCAAATTTTGAATTTACACAATAACCTAAAAACAATTCAGCTAGTTATTTCAAGAATATTCATTTCTTTACAACATATTTATTATTTATCAAAACATTTCTTTTTAGAAAACTTTATTCATCAAAATTTTTTGTTAATCTTAATAAAACATAAAAAATGCCACATTAGTGCACTAACGATAGCGAGGGTGAATTCAACTAAAAATGGCATGGCATACCGATGAAACAAATTCGGTTTAGACCTAAACCAAAAAGAAATAGTCAATTTTAAGCAATAATTGTATTTCTATATACTTAATTTTCACCTGTATATGCATATAAATGATGAAAAAATATGCATAAATTAATTGTCAATATGCATAAAAACTGATAAAATATATGCATAAGAGAGGCAGAGATAATGAGAAAATTTGATTATTCATTTTTAGAATTTAATAAAATTCCTGGAAATTTAATAAATGTACTAACGAGTATATATTCGATGAAAAGTAGCAATGATAATAGAAAAGAAAACTTTCCCAATATCTTTACTGAATTAGAGAAAATTGCTATTGTTCAATCTGTAAAAGGGTCAAATGCTATTGAAGGTATTTTAACCACTGATGAAAGAATTAATGAAATTGTTAATAAAAATAGTGCCCCTTTAAATCATAACGAAGAAGAAATTGCAGGATATCGTGATGTGTTGAATATGATTCATACTACGCACGATAGTTTAAATATATCAGAAGCAAATATTATATCTTTTCATGAAATATTACTAAGAACTGCAAAACCCAATGTAGCTGGAAAGTATAAAACAAGTGATAATGTCATTATGGAAATAAAACAAGATAGAACTCGTAGTGTTAGATTTTCGCCAGTTCCAGCTATTGATACAAAAGCCTCAATGGAACAATTATTACTTGCTTATATAGATGCTAGAGATAATCCTAATATCAATCAGCTATTATTAATACCATGCGTTATTTTAGATTTTTTATGTATTCATCCATTTTCTGATGGTAATGGTAGAATGTCTAGACTTTTAACTCTTTTATTATTGTATAAAGCGGGCTTTGATGCTGGTAAATATATTTCCTTTGAAGAACAAATTAATAAAACTAAAGGTTATTATTATGAAGCGTTAAGGAAATCATCTATTTCATGGCATGAAAATCAAAATGACTACTTTTTCTTCGTTGAAAACTTTTTAATGACTTTATTTACATGTTACAAGGAACTTGATAAGAGATTTGCAACAGTAAATAATAAAAAAATCAATAAAACATCACGAATTGAAGCCACAATCTTAAACAGTATATTACCTATTTCGAAAAAAGAGATTAGTGACATTTTGCCAGATGTGTCTGTGACTACAATTGAAAGTGTTTTATCTAAAATGATTAAGGAAAATAAGATTGTTAAAATTGGCGAAGGTAGAAATACTCGTTATATCAGAAATATATAATTTATTACAATT
>JALFBO010000017.1 GCA_022772105.1 Erysipelotrichaceae bacterium
ATAGTTGTTCCTTCACTTGTTTCTACAGAAACGATGCAACCACGATAATAATTCTTACCATTCCAGTTACAAACTGCAACGTTATAAGTCAACACTTGACCTTCGTAATCTTTTAAGAAATTATATTGTGAAGCACTAGTAGTATATAAGCCTAATGAAACTGATTCATCATTTGGATCCACTAAAACTGCAGTGGTGTAATTTCCCTTGTCGATAAAGCTAATTTTTGCTTTAACTTTGAACACTTCGGTAGTGTGATCTTCTAATGGATCTAAATTATATAATGCAGTGATTGTTTTTCCTTGTTTATAAACTGAAGTAGGGATTTGATTTTCACCATATGCATTGACGAGAACTTCTGCGCTGTCAATAGCGATTTGACCAACACATTTCTCAGTAGGTTTGATGTGTTTTTTAGTTCCTTTTACAGATACTAAATCGCCTGGCTTAACAGTTTTATCTGTTCCTTCATCTTTAGTTCTAACTGCAATTACGCCAGTTTCATCGATAATATAGAATCCGCTTTGATTGACTAATGAAGAAAGGACGATACCTTTTACTGTAATTTCAGTTCCATCTGTAGCGGAAATAGCTTCTTGAATGCTCATTCCTTCAATTTTTTGCTCAGGAAGTACACTAATAGTAATTTTATGAACTACAGAACTAGATTCATAAGTGGCTTTTATTGTCACTTCAACATCAGTTTTAACACTAACTTCCTTAGTGTGCATTGTAACAACACCTTCTTCAACGACAAACTCTAAGGCATCGGTATTACTTGAAGTGAAACTAAGTTCAACGTTATCAATACCTAGTAATTCAGAAGAGACGTTAGAGATAAGTTTTAAAGCAGGATCATTACTATATTCTGTTTCAAATTGATCTTTTCCAAAGAATCTTAATGCATAGTCGCATGAATAAGCTAAATCAAATTGATAATTCTCATCGATTACTTCAATTGGTACAAATCGATATACGCAACTTGCAGCGCCTGCTTTAGCGTTGTGCGCAGCAAAGTATACAGTACAGATCTTGCCATCGAATTTATCAAGCCAGCTAAAGTCAGTTCCATTAGCTTGAGAATAAGCGTAAGATCCAGTTTTTCCATCTAGATCATCGATGTAGTAGTTTGTAAATCCTGAACCTTCAACCTTCTTAATTAAAGCGGTAGTTTTAAAGATCTTTGTGGTTATATCGTTAGAAACAGGGGTTTCCATTACACTCTTAACATATATTTCTTCTACCCAAGATTTATCCCAAGAAGATACTTGATTGTCGTTTTTTAATAAGACTGGTTTAGATATTTGATTAGCCCCTTTATAGTTAAATTTTACGGCATTTGCTTGTTCGGTTTCTAAAACATAGTAATCTTTTTCACCAGCGATAGTAATGGTATTTCCTACCTTTACTTGACCAGCGACATCTCCTCCATATACATAAATAGAAGAAGTATTATCAACTAAATATAGACCATTTGGAATTAAGCCATTTGCGTAGGTAATAGATGCAACTACACCACTAAGTTTTACTTTTGTTCCTTCTTCTTTATTTCTTGCTTCTAATACACTGACTGCTTGATAGTCGTTAATATCAACGTCTGGTGTATTGTGAACAAATTCCATGATGTAACCTTTTCCCATTTCAGGAGAATCTTTATATGTTTTCAACTGACCATAAAGAACCACTTCATCTCCTGCTACTGGTTTATCCTCTAATTCTGAATAGCGTAAACTTCCATCAGAAGAGTAAGTTCCATAGACAGATAACTCATTAGTTCCATCAGTGATAATCATTTGACCATAAGTAGGGTTAGAAACCGTTTTGATAGTTCCTCTTACATAGTAGCTTTCACTGGTTCCATTTTCACCAGCTTCTCTAGCTAGTTCAATAGCTCTTTCAACAGAAATGCACTCGTAATTTTCAGTTGAACTAGAATTCTCTGAAGTAGTTTCTTCTAGACTTGAAGAAGCACTAGTCGTGTTGTGATTAGTTCCACAACTAAACAATGATGCGGTGAAAATAGTTATCGCGAAGACTTTTAAAATTTTCTTTTTCATTTTTATTCCTCCAAATAATAGAATATATCGTTAGAAAATATTTTTACAACGATTTTTATAGTTTTTATTAAATAATATTTAATCTAAAAATGGTCTTTAAATATTATTTATTTAAAAGGTTAATTAAACAACTAACTGCAACTATAACAGTGATAAACACGAAATTGATAAAAAAGCGAGCGGTTTTGAATCAATTATCTTAAATATCGCTGTTTTTATTTGTAATTATTTAGGAAATCAATTAACATTTAGGTAGAAGAAAGCATGATAAAAATACTTAGATAAAATGTATTTTTTTAACTAAGTGCAGCAAATATATATGATTAATCTAGTTTCGTCCAATGAACGTATATATACCCATACACCAGTCTCATCTTTTTCATATATTTTTATTAATTCATTTTTTCTGTTTCAGAATAAGAATAATTCATGAAGACCATTATCATTATAAATTTTTGCGGCCAACGAAGAAAGTGCCTGTCTTCCTTTTCTTAAATCAGTGCTTCCAGGATATAAATATATGTGATCAATATCTTCTAAATCAATCATCGTTAATAATCCTCATAACTTTCTCTAGTTTGGAAATATGGCATAAAATAGAGTATCCATTCTTAAACACTCTTACAGTTTCATTCGTGGTATTGATTATAGTTCTGTCTTTATACTCATCCTTTAAAGGCATAGTAATATCAACGTATTCATCTTCAAAAGTTTCTATTCCTTTAACCTCCCATGATTTTTCTATAAAGTTTGTATACTTACAGATCCATCCCCACATTATAGATTTTGCTACACCATATTCTTTACAAATATCTTTTTTCTGTTTTCCTTGTAAATATTGCTTTACAAGATCAATTTTAAATTCTTCTAAATATTTATTATCTTTCATAATCGAAACTCCTAGTTATATTATTTGAGGTTCGAACAATTTTGTCGATTCTGGAGATTTTTGACGCTTACACGTATACCCATTTAATTATCAATTCCGGGACTTCAACCCCTGTATTTAAGTATAAAAAAAGCTTTGAAACAGTATTTCTACTATATCAAAGCATTGCTTTCTTATTTTGGTGCCCGTAGTCAGACTCGAACTGACATGGCTGTTAACCAGAGGATTTTGAGTCCACCGCGTCTACCAATTCCACCATACGGGCTTTATAAAAAAAATGGTGCGGCATACAGGAATCGAACCTGCATGGTCTCCCACTAGATCCTAAGTCTAGCGCGTCTGCCAGTTCCGCCAATGCCGCATTTTTATTTTCGTGTTGGAGCGCCCGACACGATTCTAACGTGCGACCAAAACCTTCGGAAAGTTTTGCTCTATACACTGAGCTACGGGCGCATCGCTATAATATATTACCATTATTTGAAATAATGTACAATTATTTTTTTTATTTTCGTGATTTTAATATTTTTTTATTCTGTAGAGTTATTATTTTTTCTCTACCTATAGTAGAATATTCATTTTTTTCTCTTGAAAGTGGGCTATTTTTTTATCTATAATACTATTATGATTAAAGACGAACAACTTCAAGGTATTATTGCAAATAATATCGTATACTATCGCAAGCAATTAGAGTTAACTCAATCACAACTTGCAGAAAAAATTAATTATTCAGATAAAGCTATTTCTAAATGGGAGAGAGGAGAAGGCGTACCAGACATATTTATCCTAAAGCAATTAGCTGATCTATTTCATGTAACTGTTAACGATCTTCTTTCTGAAAAAAAGAAAAAGAAAGCTCCATCGTTTAAAAGAAATAAAGTAATTATTACTTTATTATCTGTATTATGCGTTTGGTTAGTGGCTATTACTTTATTTGCCATTATTCAAATGACTCCACTAAAAGATTCATTCCCTACATGGTTAATTTTTATTTATGCTTTACCTATAACATTTATAGTAACTGAAGTATTCACTTGTTTATGGTATCCAAAATTTTTAAAATTCTTATCTGTTTCGTTATTAATTTGGACGTCTTGTTTAACTATATCATTAACATTATTATGTGCTCATGTTCCAAATTGGTATGGATTCTTCTTAATTGGAATCCCATTACAAATCGCATTTATTCTTTGGTTCTTTATTAAAAGAAGAAAAAAGGATGTCATCATTCCAAGTGATGAATCTAATGAGCAAGAAAATTAAAGCAAAAAAGAACTTATTGTTCTTTTTTATTTTGGATTACTTTCTTATAGCCTTTACCGTATTTACAACATTTAGAAACACGAGAAAGTGTTGCAGAACTAATTTGTGTTTTTTCTATGACATCTAAATAAGTGGCTCCATCAAGAAGCATTTCAGCCGCACATAAACGTTGAGCAATTTGTTCAATCTCTTGGATGGTAAATAAATCTTCGAATAAATCTTTGCACGTGGATGTAGAATCAATTTTATTTACGAACAAGTCATACATATTGTCGACCATTTCTTGAATTTGTTTATGATTTTTTACCATATAATATCACCTTAAATTTTACTTACATTTGCTCAAGCAAATACCTTTCTTAAAATCTATCAATATTATACTCTATAATAATTAAAAAATACATTAAAACTTTACTGTAGTGAAGTGTTTTTTGTATTTTCTAAATTTCTCTTTTATCAGAAATAATTAAATCCATTTTTACATCATATATTTCATTTTCTATTTCTTCTTCAATAATTTGTTCGTCAAAGCATATTCCAATTTTATGAGCGTTTATATTTTTTAAATATCTATCATAATATCCTTTACCATATCCTATACGGTTCTTTTTAGTATCAAAGATTAATCCTGGTACAATGATTACATCTATATCTTCAGGAGTAACAATCTTATTTTCCTTTTTAGGCTCTAAAATTCCAAAATCATTTTTTTCTAATTCATTAATTGAAGTAAAATAATAAAAATCCATTGTTTGGTTATTATGAATACGAGGAAGAACTGTATTTATACCTATATTATTAAGTTCTTGTATTAACAAAAAAGTATCTACTTCATCTTTAAAAGAAGCATATATACCAATTATTTTTGCATTATTTCTCTTTATATAATCAATTACTTTTTTTCTAATAATTTCTTCTTTTTGTGATTTATCAAGAATGTTACTTCTAACATTTCTATATTTTTTTCTTAATATATTTTTATCAATCATTATTTATGTTCCCAAGAATAATATTCTTTATCTTTTTCTTCATCAACAAAGGCTTCATTTTCTTCTTCAAAAAGATAGAATTCTTCGTTCTTATATAGTGATATAAATTCGTCTTTATCTAAAGATAATTTATAGGCGTTACTTTGAACAATTATTTTCTTATTTTTCAATACATAAATAACTTTTCTTCCTCTATTATCAATAGAATAAAAGATAATATTATCTTTCATTAATTCCACTACTTCAGTAATCTTATATACTTGTTCTTGACTAACAATTGATGAATTCATACAAATTACTCCTCTTAATAAATAAAAAACTCCACAAACTAATTATAAACTAGTTTTATAGAGTTTTCTTTATAATTTAACTATCTTAATTATTCTAATGGTTCACCACAAACTTGACATACGGTACTGTCTTTTGTATTTGTTGCGCCACATTTTGGACATTTTTTATTTCCAGTATTACCTTTTGCACATTCATTAGTCTCTGATACTGTTCCTTTTGTAGCCACTAAAGAAGCGCCAGTCCAAACATAAACTACGCCAAATGCTACTAAAGGAAGGCCAATAATTGCGACTAATGAGCCAAACGCAATCAATAATATTGTAGTGACTAAACTACCATTGTTAACTCCGTTTTTCGCTCCATTAACAATCATTACAACGCCACCAATCAAGCAGCCAATACCAAGTAAGATACTAATAATGCTTAATACAATTAAGCCTGTTTTTCCTTTTTGAATTCTATTCATTTTCCTTTTCCTCTCTTTATTATCCTAAAATAAGAAATAATACTATTAAACCAATGATTAATAATACACCAATAAGAGTTACAATAGTTACTTTAACTGGAGAAATTGGAAGTCCTTTTCCAACTTTTCCTGTTTGTCCATTCATTAATACATTATATTTTTTATTACGATAATCACATTGTACTAAATATAAAGGTAATAGTTGATAATTATATTTTTCATCATAAGCTACTGTGTTTTGATTAAATGACACAACATATGAATAAGTATATTTACTTAAAATTTGATTTTTAATTATTGCTTCAACTTTATCTTTCGCCAATTTATAACATTTATCAATGGTATCAACATAATGTTCTACATAAAATCCTCTTAAGAAATCATCATCAAATTTGCAAGATTCACTTATGTTATATGGAAGTATTTTTCGTAAATCATCATCATCTAATCGATTGCTTGATTCAATTAAAAGATCTTCATAATTAAATGCATGTGTTCCTCGAATATAGAAAGTTTCAGTAACTGTCTTTGTTCCATTCTTAGTTTTTACAGTTTTGTTGCGTGCTAGTTTACCATCATAAGTTGTTGATGTTTTAGCGTCAAAATTAAATGAAGGTATATATAATCCCTTTATTTTTTCAATAGGGGGAGCTTTTTTAAATCTATTTGGTACAAAAAACTTTTTCTTTATACCATTAGCAAATCTAGCACCAGCATCTTTCTTTGTAATATTAAATGGAATTACACAATCTGGTTTTATTCCAGGTAATTCGTCCATTTCTACAACATATTCAGAAGCGCAATATGGACAATTTTGCGTAACTGCTAACCCAGTAATAACCACTTCTGCACCGCAATTTTTACATTTTACCATCTTGCTTTCTTTTGACCAAGCTTCGGTTGATTTAGTTTGGGAAGTAAGATCTAAAGGGTGCTTAGAATTATCCTTAATAATTTCAAATGGAAACAATGACCCACATGAATCGCATTTTAATGATTTTGATTCAGGATCAAACATTAATTCTGAACCACAGTTTTTACATTTTGCGGTTGAAGTGGATAAAGTTTTAGATTCTTTATCTCCATCCATTATAGCTTAGCCCCACATTCTGGACAGAATTTACCAGTTCCTTCAATCTTTGCTCCACATTCTGGGCAGAACTTCTTAGTAGGCATCTTTTCTCCACATTCTGGACAGAACTTTGATCCGCTTGGAACGTTTGCATTACACTTTGGGCAAACAGTAGTAGAAGCACCTGCACTAGCTTTCTTTGGCTCATCCTTTGCATTCTTTAATGCATCAGAGAATACTTGTCCTACGCCTAAACCAGCACCAAGGCCTACACCCATACCCGCAAAATTGTTTCCATTTGGATTTTTTGCAGCTTCTTCTATAGCATTAGCAGCCTTTAGTTGAGTATATGTACCCATCTTGTCGCCAAGAATACCAAGTTTTGTTCTTTCATCAAGAGCTTTTTCAACTTCTTCTGGAAGAGAAATATTTTCAATTGTTATTGAGCATAATTCATAGCCAAATTGTTCAAAATCTTTAACACTTGTTTTAATAATTGTATCTGAGAACTCACGATATGAAGCCGCTAGATCTAAAGCGGAAATTTTGCTTTCTGCTACAGCATCAGCAAAGCATTGCATAACCATTGGCTTAACTTGTTGATAAGCTTCTTCGGTTGTAAAGGAATTCTTAGTTCCAAATACTTGTTCCATAAATACTTTTGCATTTTTAACTCTAAATGAGAATACACCAAATGCTCTAATTCTTACATTACCAAAATCAGCATCACGTAACATGATTGGATTAGTTGTTCCCCATTTTTGTGCTGTCATTTGTTTTGTACTAACAAAATAAACATCAGCCTTAATAGGGCTATCTCCTAATGTAGGAAGAGATAATATTTTTGTTAAGATTGGGATGTTTTCTGTAGCTAATTTATATGTACCAGGTGCAAAAATATCACAAATTTGACCTTTATGTACAAACACAGCAACTTGAGCTGGATTAACAACTAATGTTGAACTGTTCATAATTTCATCTCTATCAGACAATATGTACTTATGTACCATTGTATTGTTTGAGTTATCTTGCCATTGAATAACTTTTAACATTTGTCTTTTAAAACCTTTAAATAAACCCATATTTATCTCCTTGATATTATTAATTAAATATTTATTTAATTACATTTCTATTATAAAAATAATCATTAAAAAAAACAATATTAAAATAAGAGGTAATATATTTTAATATCGTTATTGAAATTTATAGTGATTTAAAGAAAGGGACAGACTTTAAAAGATCAACCTTTTGCTTTACTTCTAAAACTACATAAGCATCATTTTTTATTGCTAAATCTTTAAAGTATTTAATATTAATATTTCCTTCACCAAGTGCAAGATGACAAGTATTTTCTTTTCCATCATGAATATGAAATTCCTTAAACGGAAAATCCACTTTATCTTTTAATGCAAATAAACGCTTTTGAAAATTATCATGTCCAATATCATAGCAAAAATCATATCCCTCTTCTTTTTCAAATAAATATGCTTTTTCCATAAATTTTGGAAAACGGTCAACATTTTCTAAAGTCATATTTATTCCGTACTGACTAAGAATCCTTTTAGCTTTTTTTAGGTTTCTACTCATTCTTTCTTGATAAGAATCATAATCTTTGTCATAAATATAATTTTTAATTCCCGCGATAGTTACAACAGGTCCTTCACAATTATGAATATTGACATTTTTTATGTAATTTTTACCTAATTTTGCATATTTATCTAACAACAATAAATAAGCATCTACCACCTCATCATAAGATGCTAAATCACCTTCATCATAGAAATGAAGAGTAGCTTCAAGATTATACTTTTTAAGCAACTCTTCAACATTTCCTTTTTCCATTTCTTTTCGACAATATGCAAAATTAAGATTTAATTCTACAAAATCTAGCCCTAATTCTTTTGCCAAAATAAAGTTTTCTTCTAAAGAATCATATTCATAAAGAATAGGCATGCCAATTTTCATATTAGATCACCCTAACTTTGATGACACCATCTAGATTTAGGAATGTCTTTACATCGACTTCCTTATCAACATCAATGATAGTATATGCATATTCACCTTTTGATTTATTGACAAGAGTGGCAATATTACCGGATATATTAGTGATTACAGAAGAAAAATTAGCAATCATTCCAGGAATATTTTTATGGATAATACATACGCGGTATTTACTTTGTTTAACACCTGCTTGTGCATCAGGAAGATTAACAGAATGAGTAATATTTCCATTTTCTAAATAATCTTTTAATTCATCAATTGCCATCAATGCACAATTATCTTCTGCTTCATCAGTAGAAGCTCCTAAGTGAGGAAGACAAATAGTATTTGGATAAGTCATGACAGTAGGATTTGCAAAATCAGTAACATACTTTTTCACTTTTCCTTCTTCTAAAGCTACTTTTAAAGCTTGTTCATCAATCAACTTATCTCTTGCAAAGTTTAGAAGAATTACACCATCTTTCATCTTTGCAATCATTTCTTTAGAAATCATTCCTTTAGTTGAATCAAGAAGAGGCGCATGAACTGAAACAAAATCAACATCCTTACAAGCATCATCAAGTTTATCAACATATTTGATATGTTTATTTAATCTCATCGCGTTTTGAATTGATAAATATGGATCATATCCAACGACTGTCATTCCTAAATTTACGCACGCATTTGCAACTAGTACACCAATAACTCCAAGTCCAATAATTGCAATCTTTTTTCCATATATTTCATTGCCAGCATATTTAGCTTTAGCTTTTTCAGCAAGTTTACCAATATCTTCTTTGTCTTTATTTTCTTCTATCCATTTATATCCACCGATGATATCTCTTGATGCTAACAAAAGGCCACATAAAACAAGCTCTTTAACTGCATTCGCATTTGCTCCTGGAGTATTAAACACTACAACACCTTGAGCAGCATATTTTTCTAAAGGGATATTATTAACACCCGCTCCACAACGAGCAACCGCAAGAATATTATCTTGTAATTCATATTCATGCATTGCAAATGATCTTACAAGAATGCTATCTGCTTCATTTACATCATTAACAACCACATCATCATTTTTTAAGGTTGCTAATGCAACTTTAGATATATTATTTAAACAAAATGCCTTCATTATTTATTCTCCTTCTCAAATTTTTTCATAAAGTTTACTAAGGCCACTACACCTTCTTTTGGCATAGCATTATAAATTGAAGCTCTCATTCCACCAACTTTACGATGTCCCTTAATTGATACAATGCCTGCTTTTTTTGCTTCTTCTACAAACTTAGCATCTAACTCTTCATTTCCTGTTCTAAATGTAACATTCATCATAGAACGTGAATCTTTTTCAGCTGCACATTTATAGAATGTAGTTTGATCTAAATAATCATAAAGAATGCTAGCTTTTTCTTCATTCTTCTTTTTCATCGCTTCTAGTCCACCACTTGCTTTTAACCATTTAAATACTTTACCACAGATATAAATTGACCAACAGTTTGGTGTGTTATATAAAGAAGCAGCATCAACTTGAGTTTTCCACTTCAACATTGTTGGAGTTGGGAACAACAAATCATCACGAATTAAATCTTCTCTTATAATTAGTATTACTAAACCTGCTGGACCAACATTTTTTTGTACACCAGCATATATTACACCATATTTAGATACATCGATTGGTTCGCTTAAGAAACATGATGATTGGTCAGCAACAAGTGGTTTTCCTTTGGTATTTGGTAATGTGTGGAACTTAGTACCATATATTGTGTTATTTTCACAGATATAGACATAATCCGCATCATCTCTAATATCAAGAGAGGAACAATCTGGAATATAAGAGAAGTTCTTATCTTGTGAAGAAGCAACTACCTTAGCGTCTCCAAATATTAATGCTTCCTTATATGCTTTTGTGGCAAATTCACCAGTTAATATATAATCTGCTTTTTTATTCTTCATTAAATTCATAGGTATAGCGCCAAATTGTTGTGATGCGCCACCTTGAACAAAAATTACTTTATAGTTATCAGGTATGTTCATCAAATCTTTTAAATCTTGAATCGCATCATTTAAAATCTTTTCAAATGGTTTAGATCGATGCGACATTTCCATGACTGACATTCCGCTTCCTTGATAATCTAAAAGTTCCTTTTGTACCTCTAATAAAACTTCCTCTGGTAATACAGCTGGTCCTGCTGAAAAATTAAATACTCTACTCATAATCTTCTCCATTTCTTTAGGGTTAAAATAAAAAGTCCCCAAGCGTAACACGCCTAGGGACGAATTTTTAATAAAATCCGCGGTACCACCCTAATTAGGTAACCTCAACTCTATCATCATATAACGGTGATGAACCGGAACTCATTACGTTCGCCAAAGAGGTGGAACTGTTTCCTCGATTTATAAGGTTGCACCAAACCCTTACTCTCTACAAAATCAAATAGAAACTATAGTCTCTTTATCGGCTTTCTTAAAAATTGTATTTATCTTAGTCTATAAATTATTTATATGCAACAAAAATTTATATTTTTATCTTTTTGCGTACATTTGTATGTATATCAAACACATTTTTAATTTTTTTGTATTTATTTATAAAATCAAATATCGAAATTAATCAATTCTAAAATTGTGAATTAAATCTTCTACTTCTAAATCATTGTTAACTACTAGGTAGTGGTGGTTAACAATTTCTTCTTTCCAAATACCTTTTTCAACATTTTCCCAATCTTGTTTACGGCAAATCTTAAATTCAAGTTTCGTACCATCTTTAAAGAAGTTATAAGCAGTAAAGGTGTTATCATCCACTTTTGTCATTTTTATGGCTTTAGCAAAATCCCAATTATCTACGTTGTTGATAATATATAAATCATCTGCTTGGTTAGAAGCACACCATACTAATTTAGCATTAAATGTCACTTTATGATAAACGTCTTCGATTAAATCTTCATTTTCTTCTTCTACTACTTTATTTGATGAAACTTCTTCAATAATCTTTGCTTCCTTTTTTTCACTTACATTACGAACATATTGTTTAATATATCCTTGGTTAAATAATTCTAAGAATGTTCTTTCGTAATAGACTTTTTCAAAATCTACGACTTCTTTATCTTTCTTATCAGCAATACCTTCTTGTTCAAATAACTTTTCTAATAATGCAATAACATTATCTAAAGATTTTTTATTTGTGACGAATAATTTTGTAGGATATTTTGCATATGATTTAACGCTAGATGCATCGATTACTTTATATTTCTTTGCAATTTTCTTTGGATCTAATCCTAAAGCTACGACAACATTTTTTCTTGATACACGAATCATACCGATTGTTTTTCTTTTATATGTGATTAATTCATGATCAAAGCTTGCTCGTGTTGAAACTCCTACATATGTAGAAATGAAATCTTGAATCATTCCAAATGATTCAAGAGTGAAATCTCTTTCTAATACTAATTTCGCGGTTAATGATTTTTTATAATATACCTTTTCCATTTTTTATCTCCTTGCCTATATTTTACAATTATAAACAAAAAAGGAAATTTTTTGACAATTAAATGATATGAAAGCATTTACATAAAAATTTTTTTATTTCAAGTGAAAGAAATTGTTCTGTAATGAATTAACTAAAGAGGCAAATCAACCCTAAAAATAGAGTTTTCTTATTGTAAGATGTTCTTTATTAAAATATAATTATATCATATATAAAGTATGAGGATGATTATTATGAAAAAAGATTGAGTTTTAATATTTTGGCATTTTATGATAATTACAAAGTAATTATTTAATCATTGATTTCAAATATTGATAATTGATGATATTTTGACTTGTTTTTATTTGTTCTATCTCTTCCTGGAACTTTTGGCATTGATGAACAATGAGATAATATTTCTTGAATGCCTCGTTTGATTCTGTAT
>JALFBO010000018.1 GCA_022772105.1 Erysipelotrichaceae bacterium
ATACAGAATCAAACGAGGCATTCAAGAAATATTATCTCATTGTTCATCAATGCCAAAAGTTCCAGGAAGAGATAGAACAAATAAAAACAAGTCAAAATATCATCAATTATCAATATTTGAAATCAATGATTAAATAATTACAATGTAATTATCATAAAATGCCAAAATATTAAAACTCAATCAAATATATCCATATCACAAACAAATTAGAGCAGATTAGAACATGCGCAAAGTCGATGATAAAGAAAAAATAATAAAATAAAGTATGACTTAATAATTTTTGTTTGACAAATAGACATTTTTGTGCAGAACAAAAGTGAATTATAATTCACTAAGAAACTTTTTTATTTTGATTTGTGTTTTCTTATCTTACCAGCTAACCCATGCAGGAATACATAAGATCCATCTTCTTTATTCTTCACATAATTATTTATCGTAGTCTAACACGTCTTTTTGAGTGGGAAATGATCTTATTAATTAACTTGATTCTTAGACAACTACCTTCTTTTCATATATTAATAATATAAAAATAGGTTATTGATTTTTCGACAGATAAATTATATATAATAAATATAATAAAAATACAGGAGGTAAATTTATGAAAAAAATTTTTTCCCATTCAAAATATGGAAATATCACATATAATGAAACATTTTGGCTTGGAAAAAAATCAATTTCTGTCAAAGGAAGACAACTAAATAAGATAGATAAAGTAACATTTTCTGGAAAATTAAATGGATCGGAAGAAGATGTTTATGTAACTGTCAAAGGGAACATTTTAAAAGGAGTAAAACTGAATATTGATAATGAAGAAATAGAAATATATCCAAAATTAAAGCCTTATGAAATTATAATGGCATTAATTCCATTTATTCTAA
The DNA here is from genome assembly GCA_022772105.1 of Erysipelotrichaceae bacterium. Lineage (GTDB taxonomy): Bacteria > Bacillota_I > Bacilli_A > RFN20 > CAG-449 > UBA3210. Next base: position 879 of record JALFBO010000018.1, read on the forward strand.
TATTGATATGGGGCAATTCAAACGCGTTATGCTCTCTTGTTCCCGTAGTTGGAGGAATGATTGGAGGCGGTATCAGCGGTCTTTTTTCTGCACTTATGGTTGTATTTTTACGAAAAGTTGATAAATTGTACCTAAAAATAGCTATTTGTGTTGTTATCACACTAATAACATTCTTAATTTGTTTTCTTATTGGACTTGGCATAGTAGTTTCAATGCAATCATCCTCTTAAAATAATTTTTATAAAAAAGACTAAATAATAAATAAATTTCGAAGTGAATACATTAAAAAAATTCACTTCGTTTTTTTGTCTTAAATCGTTTCTATTTTACGGACTAATAGTCCCTTTTGTTTGCCATAAACAAATGTTTTTGTTTTCTAGAGAAAAACGCTTGTATTCATTATGAGTACAAGATACAATAAAACACAATTAATCAAAAGGGGTGTTAATTATGTTTTTTTCTACAAGAAATTCTTCTTTAAGAGTCAGTGCTTCTCAAGCAATTATCCAAGGTCTTGCACCTGATGGAGGATTATTTTTTCCTGTGCAAATAGGGAAGGTGGAAATGAAAGAAGATTTATTAAATAAATCTTATCAAGAACTAGCTTTTTTAATTTTAAGGCTTTATTTAGATGACTTTAGTGATGAAGAAATTAAATATGCTATTTCTAAAGCATATTCAAAAGAAAACTTTGAAGAAGTGATTACTAAAAATACAACTTTTTCTTCTTTTTCTTTTCTTGAATTATTTCATGGTCCTACAATCACTTTTAAAGATATGGCATTATCTTTACTTCCATATGAAATGGAGATAGCAAAAAAGAAAAATAATATTGATAAGGATATCATGATCCTAACCGCAACTTCTGGAGATACTGGTTCTGCTGCATTAAGTAATTTTTCAAAAGCAGATGGAATAAAAATATCAGTTCTATATCCAGATGATGGAATTTCTGATGTTCAAGAAAGACAAATGCTTTATTTTACAAGTGCAACTTCAAGAGCATATTCTTTGAAGGATTCAAATTTTGATGATTGTCAAAATATTGTAAAAGAAATCCTTTTAGAAAAACAAGATAAATATATATTATCAAGTGCTAACTCTATCAACGTAGGAAGATTATTACCTCAAATTGTTTATTATTATTATTCATATATTCTATTAGTAAAAGAAGGCACGATTAAGTTAGGTGATAAAGTCGATGTTATCGTTCCAACTGGTAATTTTGGTAACATTCTTGCTTCCTATATTGCTAAACTTATGGGTTGTCCTTTTGATAAGATAATATGTGCTTCCAATGAAAATAAAGTATTAACTGATTTCTTTAATACAGGTACATATTCAATCAAAAGAGAATTTAAGAAAACTAATTCTCCTTCTATGGATATTTTAATTTCTTCCAACCTAGAAAGATTATTATATTTAATCTGTCAAAATGATGAAGAGGTAAAAGGTTATATGGCCTCTTTAAAAGAAAAGGGAGAATTCTCCGTTTCTCCTTATATTAAAGAAGTATTAGACAAAGAATTCAAAGCTTATTCTATTTCGCAAGTTCAAACTAGCCTTGGTATAAAAGAATGTTTTGCTTCTCACCACTACTTGATTGATCCTCATACTTCTTGTTCCTATGGTGCACTTAAAGAATATGAAAAAGAAGGGCTTTCTTCTAATCATATTATCGTAGTATCCACAGCTTCTCCTTATAAATTTCCTCAAACTATCATCTCTTCTTTAGGATTAACTTCTTTGAATGATGAAGAGAAAAACATTTATATGATTGAACAAGAAACTTCTATCAAAGTTCCTTCTCAATTAAAGAAAATTCTTAAAAATGTTGTTCCTAAATATGTTCTAACTAAAGACGAAATCAGAAAAAAAATATTTTCATCTAAAAAGATCACTATTCGCGTACCATGTACAAGCGCTAATTTAGGATCAGGATTTGATGTATGTGGAATAGCTTTAAATCTATATAATACATTCCTCTTTGAACCTAGTAACGTAGATACTTTAGTTAATTTTAAAAGCCTGATTGTGAAGAATAATTTAATTCTTAAGTCTTACCAATACGTATTTGAGAAAATTAACAAACCTTATATTCCTGTAAAAATTACTTCTTTAAGCACTGAAGTTCCTGCTTCTAGAGGTTTAGGAAGTTCCGCAACTTGTATAATCGCAGGTATTCTTGCTGCTTCTAGAATGCTTAACAACATTTTAAGTGATGAAGAGATCATCAGATTTGCCACAGAAATTGAAGGTCATCCCGATAATGTTGCTCCTTGTTATTTAGGAGGTTTCGTTTCATCTTATAAAGAAAACGGAAAGATAAAATGCATCCCTTATCCAGTAGATAAGGACTTACACTTTATCGCGTGTATTCCAAGCAAAGAATTATCAACCAAGGTGGCTCGTGAAGTTTTACCTTCTTCTTTGCCATATCAAGAAATCATTTATAATTTAAGCCATATTATCCATCTTCCAAAAGCTTTCAAAGATGGAGATGTCGCACTATTAAAAGATATTTTAAATGATACGATTCATACACCATATCGCATTAATTTAATACCAGATGCACCACTTATTAAGAAAATGTGTGATGAAGAAGGTCTACCTTTTACCATCTCTGGTGCTGGCTCAACTTTATTAATCATCAGTAAAGATGATGATATAATCAAAAAATTAATTAAACAAAAATATAAGGTCCAATATGATTTCCT
>JALFBO010000020.1 GCA_022772105.1 Erysipelotrichaceae bacterium
GCACAAGCTAAAGAAACACCAAGCAGCGCATTAGCGCCTAAAGAAGATTTGTCTTTTGTGCCATCTAATTCAATTAAGGCGTTATCAATCTCTAGTTGTTTTGTAACATCTAATCCTTTTAGTTTATTATAAATTACATTATTAACATTATTAACAGCTTTTAAAACACCTTTACCGTTATAACGATCTTTATCATTATCTCTTAGCTCTTTAGCTTCATATTTACCAGTCGAAGCTCCAGAAGGTACAATAGCTTCTCCTTTCGCTCCACTTTCAGTTTCAATATTTACTTTTATAGTGGGATTTCCTCTTGAATCAAGAACTTCTAAAGCAGTGATGGTTTTGATATAGGGCATATTTATTCTCCTTATTACTTATATTTTGTGGAGCAGAAGAGTAATTATTCAAATGTGGAAAACTTTTTTCTTAATGTACATCAGATTTAATTTTTTCCACATCTTTTTTTATTAATTTTCAAAAAGCCTAAAAAATAATTATAAAAATGAAAATACTAATAATATACTAATAAATATTGTTGAAAAATACAAAAAAATTATCTATATACATAGTATATAGATAAAAATATAATATGAGGTAAAAATGAATATTATACCTGGTTAGGAGATAAGGAATATTTTATCTTGTTAATTTGTTTAAATAAATAATAAAAAGATAAGGCAAAATAAAAGTGCAAGAAATTAAATTTTTCATAAAAATGTGGAAAACTTTTATAAAAAAGCACATTAGATAGGCTCTAATGTGCTAATTTTGATTCTCTTTTAAAGTGTAATCTATTTCAACGAAATTCTCTCTTTTACTAGCTCTAATTTGCGATAATGTAAAGACGATGAGTTGATGAGCTTTTTTGACAGATAAATTAGATTTAATGTTGAAACAAGAAGGAGTATTAGCGTAGGCTCTTTTATCACCAACATCCTTTTGATGATATGTAGCGTAGTCAATTGCGTATGGATCAAGAGCTAAATATAGTTTTATTTTCTTTCCTCTTATAGCAATTTTTGCAATTTGAAGATTGCCAACATGGAATGATTCATAATATTTAGACATTCTTGATTTCATTTTTTCATATCTCATTAAATCATTTTTGAGTGTTGAATAATTCTTTAATAAATCAGGCTCTGCCTCATTTAATTTTTCTTGGAATGTTTTAGCTTTAATTTTTTGAGAAATAGCCTCAATAAGAGGATTTTGTTCTTCTTTTTCTTGGCCTTTTTCTTCTTCATCTTCTCCTAATTGGAATTCATCATCTGAAAAATCTTCTTCATCTTTAATACGGATATCATCAACAGTTACATTGTCTGGTAAATCTTCACTAGGCATAATATGTTCAATATCTATATACGCTTTCACGGAAGATACTTGTAATAATGAAACAATAAAATAGCCAATTGTGAAGTACATAAAGCCAAGCATTAATACGCATACTACTTCATCACTAGTTGCAAAATAATCTGCGATAACAAAGATAATTGCTAGTAGTGCAAGAAGAAATTTGACAGTAAAGTGAACGGCGATGGTTCCACGATTATTTTTTCTTCTTAAATAACTGACGATTGCTGTGGCGATTGGAAGAGCTATTAAACTAATAAAGAATAGGATACATGAAAATTTAACAGTAATTTGTAATGGACTTCCTTTTGTTATACGGAATATTTCGTTAATAAATATATCAAGGTTAGTTGTTAGTTGAGTAATTTTTGTAGATAAATCATTATCAAGTACTAATTTAGCTTCCATAGCTAAGAAAAATAAGATTGCAAAAGTACCTAAGAATCGTTTTATTAGTTTCATTATTGGCCTCCTTATTTATAATAGGTGAGTAAATGTAATATACACCAAAAATAGAAAAAATACAAGATGATAAAACTAATGATAAGGAGGAAGGTCTAATATAACTACCGTTTTCTTTGCTGTGCCTAGAATTTCTATTAATGCTTCTTTGGCTCTATGAGTTTCGTTTTTTTCAGTTAAAAAGTTGATTATATGCTTTTCTTTTAATAGCAAAAAAACCCAATCAAAGTGATGATTGGATTATTTTTATATTCTTCTAGATAAATAATTTTTTATATGAAATTAATTGTTGTTATCATATAAGAATTGAGAAACTTTGCTACGAAGAACTTCAAAACGAATTTCTTTTGCTTTTTCCTCTTTAAATCTATTAAATTGTTCATCACTCATTTGGTATTGAGTCTTTATCATATTTAAAGAATGATTGATTTCTTCTTCGGATACTTCAATGTTTTCTTCTTTTGCTACTTCATCAAATAAAGCATCTATCTTTAATGATTTTTCTGCTTCATTTTTGATTTGTGAGTCGATGAATTGCTCTAAAGTTTGATTTGTCATTTCTAAGAAACCTTTTAAATCAGTTCCATATTGCTTCATAGCATTCTCATAATACGCTACCATCTCATCGATACGAGCTTTGAGTTTAGCTTCATCGATGTCAAAAGTAGAAGAAGAAACGATGACATCACATAATTTTACCATATATGAATTCATGGAATCTTCTTTTTTCTTTGCATCCATTTGATGTCTTAAAATAATCTTCATTTGATCTAGTGTTGGGATACCATACATCAAAGCGAATTCATCGTTAAGAATAGGAGTAACTTTTTCTTTTACAGCATGAATTTTACATTTAAATAATGATTCTTTGCCAGCAAGATTTTCTGCGTGATATGAAGTAGGAAAAGTGACATGAACATCGACTTCTGCGCCTTTTTCAAAGCCTACTAGTTGATCTTCAAAACCGGGAATGAATGAACCAGAGCCTAATTCTAAATCATAATTTTCGCCTTTTCCTCCTTCAAAAGCGACACCATCAACAAATCCTTCAAAGTCGATAGTAACAATATCACCAAGGACTGATTTTCCTTCTTTTTCTTTTGAAGATTTTGCTTGAGAAACCATCGCATTTAATTCTTTTTCAAGTTCCTCATCTGTGGTTAGAACTAATTCTTCTTTACCAACTGCATTGTTTTTGTAGTTTGCTAATTTCATTTAAATTCTCTCTTTCTTTGTTATAAAACATAACAATTATATAGGAAAAGGTAACAAAATAAAACAAAGAAAAAGAAGTATACGTATTTATTTGAGTAAATACTCATACTTCGAGAAATCTTTTAATATATTTTCTTTGTTATGGGAATCAGATGATAGAATAAATGTACCACCTTTACTTTTGATGTATTCGATGATTTCAAAAGAAGGATACGGAGTGGTTTTCTTACCACGAGTTATTCCTCCAAGATTAATCTCAAAAGGAATATGGTAAGGAATAAGTGCATCGACTGCTTTTTTCCAAGATGCTATGTAACGAGGATCCTTTTCATCCCATAGATGATATATTTCGTTAAACTTAGTCACTAAATCAAAATGACCAATGATAGAACATGATGTTTTATTTACTACATCACTAACTAAAGAATAATATTCTTCACATAATGCATAATAATCATCATTAAAATATTTTTTACAACCTTCCATTAATTTTTCTATCGTATCATCGATAGCAAAATAAGAGGAGTTGACTTTTAGATAATGCACAGAGCCAATGATGTAATCAAATCCTAAGTTAGAGCAGGAAGAAAAATAGTCTCTTTCTAAACCTAGTAATACATTTATCTTATCTTGATATTTGACTTTAAATGAATTCACTTCGCTTTTAAATTTAGGAATATCTTCTTCTTTTATGCAAGGCTCTTCATCAAATGGGGTATAAGAATGAGCTAGTATTCCTACAGTTTCCATCTTTAAACTAATTGCATGCTTAATAATCTCTTCTACAGTGTCATTTCCATCACAATAGGAAGAATGGATGTGCAAATCTTTTTTAATCATAATTATTTTGTCATTTTCTCCTGCTTTACTTTATGATCGATAACATGACGAGAAGCAAGTTCATCGTTAATATCCTTTAAAGAGATTCCTTGTTCAACCATAAGTACAAGTATATGATAAGCTAAATCCGCGATTTCGTATATAGTTTCTTTTTTATCCTCCGCTTTCGCAGCGATAATAACTTCTGTAGTCTCTTCTCCAACTTTCTTTAATATTTTATCTAAACCTTTTTCAAATAAATAAGTTGTATAAGATCCTTCCTTCTTTTCTTCTTTTCTTCCCTTTACAAGATTCATTAATCCTTCTAGGGAAAAATAGTGATTTACTTCACTTTCAAAAACTAAGTCATTAAAACAAGAATCGGTACCTTTGTGACAAGCAGGACCGTCTTTATTTACTAAAACTACAAGAGCATCTTTATCACAATCAGCAGTGATAGAAACAATATGTTGATAGTTGCCACTTGTTTCTCCTTTTAGCCATAACTTATTTCTTGAACGTGAATAAAAACAAGTCATTTCTTTCTCTATAGATATTTTTAAACTTTCTTTATTCATATATGCTAGTGTTAGTACTTTCTTAGTTGAAGCATCTACAACAATGGCAGGAATTAATCCTTTTTCATCAAATTTTAATTCTTCAATATTTATCATATAATCCTCCTTTTTAAATTCTAGTTGGAATATTATTTTCCTTCATATTTTGTTTTAAAGATTTTATATTCACTTCTTTAAAATGGAAAATAGAGGCCGCTAAAGCGGCATCAAGCGAAGGAATCTCTTTAAATAGAGTTATGAAATCTTCTTCGCATCCAGCTCCACCTGAAGCGATGACTGGTACGGATATAATCTTGCATACTTTCTTTAATAATTCTATATCAAAACCTTTTTTTACTCCATCGGTATCAATAGAGTTAACTACCACTTCACCAGCTCCTTGTTCTACACAATATTTGATCCAAGATAAAGCTTCTTTTTTAGTGTCGACTCTTCCTCCCATACTAAATACGTGATATTCGTTATCCACTTTCTTTACATCTACTGACAAAACCACACATTGACTTCCATATAACGATGCAGCTTTTTTGATTAAAGTAGGATCTTTAATTGCGCCTGAATTAACGCTAACTTTATCTGCGCCTGAACTTAGAACTAAACTGAAATCTTCTAACGTATTTATTCCTCCTCCTACAGTTAAAGGAATAAAGACATTTTCCGCGGTTTTCTTTAAGATATCAGTGAATATTTTTCTTCCTTCGTAGGATGCACTGATGTCATAAAAGACTAATTCGTCTGCTCCTATAGAAGAATAATAGGAAGCTAAGTCAATAGGTGAAGAGACATCATGTAAATCTTTAAAGTTAGTTCCTTTTACTACTCTTCCATTTTTAACATCTAGACAAGGTATAATCCGTTTTGTAATCAATGTTTAATCACCTCGAAAGCTTCCTTTAATGAAATAACTTTTGTGTAATAAGCCTTTCCAATAATTGCTCCATAAATGTTCATATCTTTTAATTTTTTGATATCCTCTAAAGAAGATACTCCTCCAGAAGCAATAATATTGACATTAAATCTATTTTGTAAATCTTGGTACAAGGCTAAATTAGTTCCTTCCATGGCTCCATCTTTAGAAATATCAGTACAAATAAAAGTTGAAACTCCAAAAGATATCATCCTTTGAATAAAAGTATAAGCATCTAGAGAAGATTTTTCTTCCCATCCATTGATGGACACTAAATTGTCTTTAATATCGACACCAATCAAGATTCTACGCCCATATTTAACTAGCGCTTCTTTGACAAGATTTTCATCTTTTATTGCACTTGTTCCAAGAATTACTCGTTCTATCCCATTATCTAGATAGGTAGAAATGGTTTCTAAAGAGCGAATTCCTCCTCCTACTTGACATATTAAAGAAGCAGATTCCTTGATTTGTAAAATCAAATCTAAAGCATGAGGTTTTCCATCACGTGCACCTTCTAAATCGACGATATGAAGGTATTTAGCTCCCATTTTTTCAAATTCTTTGGCAACTTCAACAGGGGAAGAAGAATATATTGTAACTTGGTCATAGTTTCCTTTATAAAGGCGTACAACATTTCCTTTATATATATCGATTGATGGGAAAATATTCATTTCTAATACCTTCTTTCTTATTTATCACATTTCTAAGAATGCTTTTAAAATTTTTAAACCAACTTCTCCACTTTTTTCAGGATGGAATTGGCAACCAAATACATTTTTATATTCACAAGATGCTGTTAGTTCTATTTCATAATCAGTTAAGGAAGAAATATATTTTTCTTCAGTAGAAGCAAAGTAACTATGAACAAAATATACATAATCACCAGTCTTTATGTATTTAAACAAAGGTGAATTTTTGATTATTTTTAATTTGTTCCAACCTATATGAGGAATTTTAACATTCTTAACATAATCTTGTATAGGGACAATATCTCCTTTTATTAAACCTAAGCCCTGGTGACATCCAAATTCAAAACTTCTTTCAAATAATAATTGCATTCCTAAACAAATTCCAAGAAGGGGAACTCCTTTTTTTGCTTGTTCTATTATTATTTGATCTAAATTATTTATTTTTAATTTATTTATTGCATCTTCAAACGCGCCTACTCCAGGAAGAATGATCTTAGATGCTTGTTCTATATCCTCTTTGGAAGAAGATACTCTAACCTCAAATCCTAAAGAAGAAATAGAGGAAACAAGTGAAAAGAGATTTCCAACTCCATAATCAACAATGCAAATCATTATAACATTCCTTTAGATGAAGGAATTTCATCTATATATTCTATGTCTAGAGTTAAAGCTTCTTTTAAGGAACGGGCAAAAGCTTTAAAGATAGCCTCTAGGATGTGGTGAGTATTCTTTCCTTCTAATTTTTTAATATGTAATGTAAGAGGGAAGGAACGAGTGAAAGCGAAAAAGAATTCTTCAATTAGTTCGCTATCAAAATCTCCTACTTTATCTTTTAATCCTTCCACTTGATAATTTAGATATGTTCTATTTGATATATCGATAGCGACAAGAATCAAAGATTCATCCATAGGAAGAATGATATCTCCGTATCTTTTTATTCCTTTTTTATTTCCAACGGCACTATTAAAAGCTTGTCCTAAAACAATACCGATATCTTCCACAGTGTGATGATAATCAACCTCAGTATCACCTTGACATTTAATATTTAAATTAAAACGACCATGACACGCAAATAAGGTTAACATATGATCTAAAAAAGGACATCCTGAATCGATGGAACTCTTTCCTTTTCCATCTACTTCTAGATAAATAGATATTGATGTTTCATTTGTAACTCGATTTATTTCACTACATCTCATATAGTTACCTCCTTAAGAATTTCTTTAATGGTAGATAGAAGAATGATATTATCTTCCTTAGTTCCTATAGTGATACGGTTATAATCGCTTATTTCTTTTTGGTCGAAATGACGAATTAAAACTCCTTTTTCTTTGAGTTTTAGATAAAGTTCTTTTCCAGAAATTAAGGAAGACTTAGCAAATATAAAATTAGCTTGTGAAGGAAGAACTTCAAATCCTAATCTCTCTAATTCAAAAGAAACTCTTTCTCGTTCATCAATTATTTTCTTTATGTTTGCTTTAGTATATTTTTCATTTTGCAAAGTAGCAACTCCTGCAATTAATGTAAGAGTATTGATATTGTATGGATTTGTGGAATATTTTATCGTCTTTAAATCCTTTATTAATTCTTTGTTTCCTATACCAAATCCTAGACGACCTCCAGCTAGAGATCTTGATTTAGAAAAGGTTTGAGTGACTAATAAATTAGGATATTTTTTAATTAGTGATATAGAACTTTCTTCTTTAGCAAAATCAATATAGGCTTCATCGATAATTACGACATTATTAGGATTAGAAGAAAGGATACGTTCTATATCTTCTTTTTTTAAACATAATCCAGTTGGTGCATTAGGATTTGCAATAAATATTGTTTTGTTAATTCCTATATAATCATTAACGTTAATTGAAAAGTCTTTATTTAAGGGAATTTCTTGGTAAGATACTTGATTTAAAAAAGCAAATACTTTGTAAAAACCATAAGTGATAGAAGGGAAAGCAGCGCTAACTTCTTTACCGCAAAATGCCATAAAAGCAAAATTGAGAATTTCATCACTACCATTTGTAAATATCACTTCATCCTCATCGATGTTATATAAAGAACATATTTCTTTAACTAGTTTTGTTGTTTCAGGATCAGAATATAAATTTAAAGAAGAAGCATATTCACTTACCTTTTTAATCACATCTTCACAAGGAGGATAAGGGTTTTCGTTAGTATTTAATTTGATATATTTCTTTTCTTTTGGTTGCTCTCCAGGAGTATATGGAGTTAAAGAAACATATTTAGAAGAAAAATATTTACTCATTTTCGTTTATTCTAATTGTAACACTTCGAGCGTGTCCAGTTAGTCCTTCTTTAGAAGCGAAGAAAGCCACATCGTTAGCAACCTTACAAAGAGCTTTCTTAGTGTAATATGTATATTGTGTTTTTTTGATAAAATCATCGACACTTAAAGGGGAAGAGAATTTTGCACTTCCCATAGTTGGTAAGGTATGATTTGGTCCGGCAAAATAATCTCCTAAAGCTTCTGGACAATTTCTTCCCATAAAGATAGAACCAGCATTTGTGATTGCATCTAAATAATCAAAAGGATTATCTAAGCATAATTCTAAGTGTTCAGGAGCAATGGTATTACTGATTTCTATAGCTTTTTCAATAGTAGGAATAATGATAATTTTTCCATTATTGTCGATAGAACATTTGGCGATTTCTTTTCTTTCTAGTAGATCTAATTGCTTTTCTATTTCTTCTTGGACTTTTAAAGCTAAATCTAAGGAAGTAGTAACTAGGACACTAGAAGC
>JALFBO010000027.1 GCA_022772105.1 Erysipelotrichaceae bacterium
AAAAGAAGGTGGCAAAATGAAGAAAAAATATAAAGTTATGATTATATTATCTTGTGTTTTCATCTTTCTTTTTGCTGTATATGGAGTTTTATTATTAGGTACTATATCATCTTCTAATAAAGTGGAATCATTTGCAAAAGATTATGAAAAAGTGAAATATGAAGATCAATTAACACCTTTACTAGATGAAGATAATAATTATTATTTTGTCACGGATAGAAAAGTAAAAATTATGCAGATTACAGATATGCATATTGGAGGCGGTCTTTCTTCTTATTCAAAAGATATTAAGGCGATTAATGCTGTCGCAGCGATGGTGAATTATGAAAAACCTGATTTAGTAATTTTAACAGGTGATCAAGTGTTTCCTGTTCCTTTTATTTCGTTAAACAATAATAATTTAAGAGCGTTTAAAGCAATCGCGGCAATGTTTGAATCACTTGGTGTTTATTGGACCGCTGTATTTGGTAATCATGATTCAGAAATATATTCTTCCAATACTAGAAAAGGAGTATCTTCTTTATATGGGAACGCTGAATTAAAGTATTGTTTATTTAGAAATAATTATTCAGGTAGTATAACAGGAGAATGTAATCAAATAATTAATTTTTATCACACTAATGGATTAATTAATAAAACTTTGTATTTAGTGGATTCTAATGATTATCAAAATAGACTATTTTGTGGAATTGATGGAAAATACGATAATGTTCATCAAGATCAAATAGATTGGTATGAAGAAAATGTACAAGAAAAAATTTCTTATAATCAAAATATTCTTACTTCTTTAGGTGAAGAACTTATTAATAAAGAAAATTATTTACAAGCACAGAGCTTTGTTTTCCTTCATATACCTTTATATGAATATAAAGTAGCAAGCGATTTATATAAAAATAATGATCCTAGTGTTATATATAATTTTGGAGTGATGGGAGAAGATGTTGCTTGTAGTAATAAGAAAGATGCTTTTTTTGCTACTATGGTAAAATATAACTCGACAAAAGGAGTTTTCTGTGGACACGATCATATAAATAATATTTCTTTAAAATATCAAGGAATAGATTTAACATATGGCATGAGCATTGATTATTTAGCATATCGAAAGATATCTCAATATGGACTTCAAAGAGGATGTACTATTTTAGAGTTAAATGAAGATGCAAGCTACCAAATACATCAAGAAAATTATTATCAAGATAAATATGTTAGTAAACTTCCAAAAGAAAATGTTAATCTAGTTGATTATTACAACAAATAAAATTAAATATAAATAAGTTATTATTTACTGATTTATTGTTTTTATTCCTAAAAATAATATATAATGATAAAGTACTGAAGGGAATTATAGAAAGATGAAAAAACTTATTTTAGTAGTTTCACCACCAGCATGTGGAAAAACTTTTATATCAAAGAAATTAGCGGAAAATTTAAAACACGTTGTCTATTTAGATAAGGATACATTAGTACCACTATCTAATGTTGTTTTTGATTGCGCTAATCAAGAAAGAAATAGAAGTTCAGAATTTTTTGAAAAATATATTCGTAATGTTGAATATGATGTAACAATGGATTTTGCTTTAGAAGCATTAAAATATGAAGACTGCGTCTTAATCAACGCTCCATTTACTCGTGAAATTAGAGATAATGTCTTTATGAAGGATTTAAGAAATCGTTTAAAAGAACAAAACTGTGGCTTATATGTTGTATGGGTAGAAACCAAATTAGAAATTTGTCGTCAAAGAATGATTTCAAGAAATTCTCCTCGTGATACTTGGAAACTTGAACACTGGGATGAGTATATTGCAACAAGAGACTTCAATGTTCCACGTAATCTTTATGAAGACGGTGTCGTTGATAAATTATTAATATTCCATAATTCATCACAAGAAGAATATGAAGCTTCTATGAAAGAAGTTATTGAAGAATTAGAAAAATAGTGCTTATTCGTAAGTACTTTTTTTGTATAAAGGAGAAAAAATGAAGAAATGTTTTAAAAAGATAACTGATTTATTAAAATATATTTTCTCTTTTAAGTTTTTTCGTGTGTGTTCAATCATTTTTGCTATTAACATTATATTAATTTTGATATTCATAAATAAGGGAATAAGTTCTTGGTATGTAAATAATGTCTATCCTTTAATCATTGGCTCTTATGGAAGAATCGTTTCTTTTATACCTATTTCATTACTAGAAATAATTTATCTTTTAGGTATTATTTTTGGATGTGTTTTATTTGTTTCTCTTATCATATTTTGTTTTAAACATAAATCAGATAATTATAAAAAGTATATGAAGATTACGGCGAAGGTAAGCACTATTGCTCTTCTTAGCGCTTTATGTCTTAATACTATAATTTTTGAGCCTATTAAGAACACTTCCTCTATTACCTTTGCAAAAGAAAAAAGGGAATATACAACTCTTGAAATAAAAAAATTGAGAGATTATTTGTTTAGTAAAACGGAAGAACTGCATGATAAAATTGATCGCGATGAAAATGGGACGCCTATGTATCTATACGATATGGATAAAACCGCGATTGAAGCTTTACATAACATTGAAGATGAGTTCCCTAAATTAAAAGGCTACTATCCTAAAGCTAAACCATTAGTGGCATCACGTTTATTTACTTTTTTTCAAATTTTAGGAATCACAGAATTTACCTTAATGAGCGTAAATTATAATAAAGATACAAGCGTTACCTTTTTGCCTAATACCTTAACGCATGAATATGCTCATATTAAAGGGTATGTAAAGGAGGATGAGGCTAATTTTATTGCCTATCTTTCTTGTATAAAAAGCGACGATGTATTTTTTCAATATTCTGGATATTTATCAGTTATTTATTATGTTGATAATGATTATCATGTTTCTTCTAAGGAAAACTATGTGAAATATTCTCTTCCTGAAGTTTGTTATAATGATGCTGACGCTTTTTCTAGTGAAGCTTATGAAGCTTTAAAAAAGAATGAAGAAATATCACAAGTTCTTGGGGATATATCTTCCACAGTTACTGATACTACGATAAAGATAAATGGTGATGAGTCAGGAATTGCTTCATATTCATATGTGGTTTCTTTATTACTAAATTATTATGATGGAATTTTGTTTTAAAATATTTAGGTACAATACATTAAAGAATAATTGAAGAATATGATTTAGTTGAACAAGCTAACTAATTTTTTCTTCAGCCTCTCTAACTCTTAGAATGTGTATCATATCGCTTATTTTGTATATTATAAATTACGTTTTGTTTAAAAGAAACTATAAGATAGATGAGAGCACGTTTAAAAAAATAAGAAGTGAATTAAATATAATAAAAGAAAATAAATCATTATGAATGATAGAAAACAGAATAAACGCACAAATTAATTATAAGCTGTAAGAAAGAATATAAAATTCAATCTTACGGCTTTTTTTATGTGGATTTATGTTGTATAATGATAGTGAAATATGATTTTTAATATTCATATATAAATATATGAATATTA
>JALFBO010000089.1 GCA_022772105.1 Erysipelotrichaceae bacterium
ATCCTTCTTAATTTTTCTTCAATCGCGGATTTGATTGAATCTGTTACTGCTACATTTTTTCCAATAATTTTACATTTCATATATTTTTCTCCCTCGTGGATAAAAGATCTATCCACTTTCTGTAGATTTCTTCATCTACAAATATATTATAGCGGATAATTTTATTAAAATGTAGTCTAGCAAGTTTTCAATTTATATGTTATTATATAATTGATGTGGTTGAAAAATAATATTTCCCACATCCTTTTTTTATGGTCATTAAAAAAATAAGTCATTCTTAATAAGAATGACTTAACATCTATTTTTTTCTTTTTTTAGAGAATTCCATTTTGTTGATTTTATGAAGGAATAATTCTTTCGAATCAACGCCTGAAATCACTTTAATTACATCGTAATCCATACCCATTTCAAACAGGGCATTTGCTACTTCAAATTGTTCTTTTTTCTTTGTTGTTTTCATATTGCTTACCTCACTAAAGAGTATGAGCAATATAAAAATATTTATTCAATTTATTTAGAAATTGTTTTTAAAGCTTTAGCAATTTGATCTGGACATGAAGTTGGTTTAAAACCGCATGTAATACCTTCAAGACGATTAATAGCTTCATTAATATCCATACCCTTTACAAGAGCGCCAATCCCTTTTAAATTGCCGTTACATCCGCCAACAACTGAAAGAGAAACAATTTTTCCATCTTCATAATCGATATCGAATTGTCTTGAACATACTCCGCTTGGCTTATATGTTAAATGTTCCATTTTTGCCTCCTACTTAAAAATTTGTTTTTGATACATCATTTTCTTTCCATTCTTTTGTCCATAGAAGTTAGTAGAATCAATATTTTTTAAAAGATTCTTCTTCACATTCTTCCCTTTATAAGAATCGATCACTATTTCTTCCCATTTTGGAAATTCTAGTAGTGATTCATCAAATAATTCAGGAAAAGACTTATTAGATTCTAAGAAAGTTACAGGATGATGCCATTCTTGATGAGTTAAGTTTAAATAATCTTTTGCCTCGTTTTTATATAATTTTTTAGGCATAATTAAACTACCAAAGGTAGTATTCTTTAAAAATATTGAATAGATAATTTCTCGTGGTGCAAGTTGTGTTCTTTTTATTAAAGAACGATAACCTTTAATACAATCAGCATATGTTTTTATTTGAATAGTTGATGAAGGATAACTATGCTTAAATGCTTCATAAACAATTTCAGAAACTAATTTTAATCTTTCATCTGAAATTGCTAAACCATCAATTTGTCGATTATCTTTTACGCTATAAGAAAGATGATTTCTTAATGTAAAATCGATAAAAGTTTCATATCTCATTCTTCTATTCTTATCAATTACAGTAATGGATCCATCGCTAGCAAATCCCGTTCGATAAAAAATAAAAGGATTAACATTTCGCGAAAAACTATAATTTGCTAGTAAGCCTAAGAAAAAACTATATGCAACATTTTTCTTTTTTACATCCGTATAAGTGGAAATAAGCTCTTCAAATCCAAGAAGAAACTCCTCATAAAGTTCCTCTTGAATTTTATAAGCAAAATTATCTAAGGTAAATTGTAAATTGTTATCAAATATAAAA
Source organism: Erysipelotrichaceae bacterium (assembly GCA_022772105.1). GTDB lineage: Bacteria > Bacillota_I > Bacilli_A > RFN20 > CAG-449 > UBA3210. The sequence continues at coordinate 1,595 of JALFBO010000089.1, forward strand.
GGATGTTCTAAAAAATTAAAAACATCAACACCTTGATTACCAAGAAGAAAGGCATCGAAATTACCATTCAAAAAATCACATTTCATAACGCTACGACTAAATAGCTTTTTAGCATATATTTCATGCGTTACTAATCCTGGCATTTTATTTTACGATTTCTCCGTATACTACACCTGATAAAGCTCCTGCATTAGCTTCATCTGTATCAACGTGCATTGCAAGTGCATATGTTGGAGATACTCTAACTACTGTATCACCAAAGATTATTGCTCTACCAGTTTCATTAACTACTTTAACGTTGACAATTTCACCATTACTAACATTGAATGTTTCTGCATCAGCTGGAGTCATATGAACGTGACGTTTAGCAATAATAACGCCTTCTTGAATAACTACTTCTTTTCCATTTTCTGGATTACGTAAAGTACAAGGTGCAGATCCTTTAACATCACCTGATTCTCTTAAAGGAGCAACAACACCGATTGTTCTTGCATCAGAATAAGATAATTCAACTTGATTTTCTTTTCTAACAGGTCCTAAAATTGATGCTTTTAACACACCTTTTGGTCCTACTACTTCAAGTTTTTCTCCCGAAGCAAATTGACCAGGTTGAGACAACATCTTTCTTACTGTTAATTCAGCACCTTCTCCAAATAATGCTTCTAATGTTTCTTTAGTCACATGAATATGACGTGCGCTAGTTTCAATAATAAATTGAGCCATTTTAATTACTTCTCCTTCTAGTATTAAAAATACTATTTTTAACAAAATCATTTTACCCTTTGTTAATAAGATAATCAAGTGAAGAAAAAAGAAATAGCAAATACCATAAACAAGATAATAGAAGTGTAACAAAAAGCAAATTAATGGTTACAAAAAAGAGATTTCTACAAAAATTATTTTGTAAAATATCTCTTCGATAATATTGAGATAACTCCTTCTATAATTGCCACGAATACCACGACGATAATTAATATAGAAAGTAGCATCGTACAATTATATTCTGTTTTTAGTAAATAGATATATTTCCCAATGCTCTTTGGAGTTTGACAAATATATTCTCCCATCATCATCACTTTGATAGATAGTCCTATAGTTTGAAAAAAAGTCATAGCAACATAAGGGAAAATAAGAGGAAAATACACCTTTATAAACTTTTTATACATTGGGCAAGGGGTTATTCTTAACTCGTTAATAATCTCTATAGGAATATTTTTTATCGCGTTGATTAATCCTTCCACAAATACAGGAGTTATGAAAAGATAAGTTATTATAAAGGGGGCAATCTTTGATCCAACTATAATAAATAAATACACTGATAATATCGCCATCGGTGCTGTTTTCATAATCAATATAAGGGGTTTGAAGAAATGAAAACTAGCTTCAAACATAACATAGAAGAAAGCAACAATAACCGCACTGATAAATGATAATAAAATTGTAAAAAGGATACGAAGAAAGCTATAACCAAAATAACTCATCTTTTCTCCTGATGTTATAATCTTCCCTATTCCTCCACATATTTCACTCCAAGAAGGATAAAACCATGCATCATTTTGAATAGTAGAAAATATCCAGTAAAAGACAACAATTAAAATAATTGAACTTAATGAAAATAGATACTTAGATAGAGAAATAGAAGTTTTCATCTGGTAAATTTCCTCCATAACCAGCTGATAAACCCAAAGAATTCATTTGGTTAAAATATGATTCAACCGCAGTTTTTTGATTATCACTAAATCCATAATGGCAGTTTGGAATGGAAGATGTCAACACTTCTTCACCTAAAGTTGCAAATGTTTCATTAACCTCGCATGCAGCTTTAGCGGTACTAGAAGGATTTTCCATTGTTGCTAGAACTGCATTTTTCATAGATGTTAAAGTATTCGTTAAAGAAGATGCTTTATCTTTATGAACGAAAATACCAGCTTGAGGATATGATTTTACTCCAAAAGCTTTATTCCATTCTTCTTGTAAATCAATAGTATAAACTGTTTTCTTTGTTTTAATTTTTGATAGTGCTGGTTCAGCAGAAACAATAATCTTTGATTTTCCAGCTACAAGTTGTGAGTTTGCTGTGGCAACATCATCAACATATTCAATATTAATATCAATATTATAGTGAGTTTCTAAAGATCTTAAAACGATATCTGGTGTAGAATTAGCACCAAATCCTGTTACTGTAACTCCATCAAGATCTTGAAAAGTAGTTAATGGTTCTAAAGATGCAATATATGTATTTCCCCATACAAATGTTTCAAATAATTGATAAGTTGGATTGGAATTATAAAATTTTGCACCAAGATTTACTGGAGCGACCACGATATCATAATTAGCATTTTTTAAAGCGGCCACTAAAGGATCAGATCCATTAACTATTTCACAAACATCATTGTTATCTTTAATGAATGTAGCTAGTCCTAAACTAGGTGTACCAGATGGCATAATAGCTTTAAAAGTTTCTTTTACTTCTAAGGAAGATGAAGAAGTTTGATTTCCCCCACATCCTACAATTAAGAATGAAGAAGCTAATATTAATAAAACACTTAATTTTTTCATATAAAATACCTCGTTTCAACGTAGATATTATACAAATAATATTTTACTATATGTGTGATATTTGTTACACTTATATAAGAAAAGAGAAAAAGTTATGTTAGAATTATTAGAAAAAGAACAAATCGAACTATTCACCAAAGAAGAATACAAACAAGGAGAATACATCGCTCATGAACTAGATAGATGCGATAAAGTATTTTTTGTTATCCAAGGAGAGATTTCCATATCCTCTTATTCACTTGATGGAAAAGAAATTGTGATGAATTATCTATCCAAAGATTCACTTTTTGGAAACGTATTGTCATTCACTAAATCTCCTTACTTCCTTGGCGATATAATCTGCAAAAAAGATTGTCTCTTACTTGTTATTTCCAAAAATTCTTTGCTTAATCTACTAGGCGAAAATCAAAAATTCTTAAATGCCTACTTAGAATATATGTGCGAAGAAACTATCAAAGTCAAAAAGCAAGCAAAGCTTTTTTCATACAAAAAAATTGAAGAACGAATCATGTATTATTTACACGCTATATCACTAGAAACTAAAAGTAGTAAGGTAAATATAAAATCAGTTACTAATCTTGCATATATTTTATGTTTGCCAAGAGAAAGTGTTTCACGTTCATTAAAACATTTAATCTTAGAAGGATATATTAGCAAAAAGAATAACCAAATAACTATTTTATAGACATAAATAATAATAAATTCTAATGAAATCTACAAAGATGAAAATATTCTTGAAATATATTATTGTTCGTGTTTCAATTATTAGGAAGAATGAATTATTTTATAAAAATAATTTTTATAATCAATATTTCTTTCTTAAAAAAGAAGAGGAGGAAAAGATATATGTTATTTGGAAAACATGTAAATAAATTTTACAAAAAATACTTTTTTTACTTTTTCTTTGGTATTCTCACTTTAATCGCTGTAGATTACATTCAATTATTAATTCCAGAATTAATTGGTAATGTAGTTGATGGAGTCAATACAGGAACAATCACTTTTACCCATCTAGATCCTCTTATTGAAAATGTATTATGGATTCTTCTTGTCGGTGTAGGTATGTTTTTAGGAAGATTCTTATGGAGAGTTTGTATCTTTGGAGAAGCAATTCGAATCCAAGCTGATTTACGATTAGATATGTTTAAGAAAACCGAAGTATTAACACAAAGGTATTACAAAGCGAATAAAACTGGCGCTATTCTTTCATACTTTTCCAATGATTTAGAAACAGTTGAAGAGGCATTTGGTTTTGGCATTGTCCAACTTATCGATGGTGTATTTTTATTAGTTCTTGCACTTATTAAAATGTTTATGATTCAACCTATTTTAACTTCCATCGCCCTTATACCTCTTGTTCTTCTTGGCTTATGTGCGGTTCTTATCGACCGCTACATGGAGAAGATGTTTGAGAAAAGACAAAAGGCATTTGAAAGTTTAAGCGATTTTGCCCAAGAAAATTTCACAGGAATTCGCGTTATTAAAGCTTTCGTTAAAGAAAAGAAAGAAATGCGTCAATTTGCAAAAGAAGCAAAGAAGAATAAAGAAACTAATATCGGTTTTGTTAGAGCGTCTGCTTTACTTGATGTATTATTTGATTTCTTGATTTACGCTATATTTGCAATCATCTTAATCGGTGGTGCTTTCTTAGTTTATAACTATGTTAAAACAAGCGGTGCCCAAGGCATTTCCATCGGTTCTTTAGTAGAATTTATCGGTTATGTTGATTCTCTTATATGGCCAGTATTTGCTCTTGCAGGTACGATTAATCTAATTGCAAGAAGTAGAACTTCACTAAGAAGAATTTCTTCTTTGCTAGATGAAAAAGTTGAAATCGTCGATGATAAAGTAGTTACTCCTGATGAGTTTAAAGGAGAAATCGAATTTAGACACTTCTCTTTTGCTTATCCAGATGACGAAAACCATCCAGAATTAAAAGACATTAATATCAAAATTAACTCTGGTGAAACTGTTGGTATTGTTGGAAAAATCGGTTCTGGTAAATCAACACTAGTCAATATGTTATTTAGATTATATAACGTAAAAGAAGAGACTTTATTTATCGACGGATATGATATTATGCATTTACCAGTTAAATTAATTAGAGAAAATATAGGCTATTGTCCACAAGATAATTTCCTTTTTTCCGATACCGTTAGAAATAACATTGCCTTCTCTAATAAAAATCTATCTCCTGAAGATGTCGCTTTAGCGGCAGAATTTTCTTCCGTAAAAGAAAATATTGAAGGATTTAAAGATCAATATGACACTCTTATTGGAGAAAAAGGTGTTTCTTTATCAGGAGGACAAAAGCAAAGAATTTCAATATCTCGAGCCATTGTAAAAGATCCAAAAATTCTTGTTTTAGATGACTCAGTATCGGCAGTTGATGTGAAAACTGAAGAAACGATTCTTAAAAATATCAAAAAAATAAGAAAAGGAAAAACCACTTTGCTTATTGCTTCACGCGTATCTACAGTTAAATCTTTAGATAAAATACTTGTTCTTAATGAAGGAAAAGTTGAAGCGTTTGGCACTCATGAAGAATGCTTAAAGAATTCTTCTACTTACGCAAGAATGGTCGAACTCCAAACTTTAGAAAAAGAAATGGAGGGAAAATAATATGGCAGAACATGTTTATGAAAAAAATGACCGTCATATGAGCGATGGTGAACTAATAAAAAGAACATGGCAATATGTATCTCCATACAAATGGAAATTAGGTGGCGTCTTATTCTTGATGATCATCATGATTGGATTTAATCTTCTTTCTTCCGTTATTCCTGGTTACATCACTCAACTACTTTCACCTTTAGATGCGTCTAAAATCAATTTCCCTTATGTCATTACTATCTGTTGCGTCTATTTTATAGTTAACACAGGTAATACCGCATTAATCTATATAACCACTATGTGCTTACAAAGGATTGGTCAAAGTATTATATATGACTTAAGAATGATTGTATTTGAACACATTGAAAATATGTCAATCGCGCAAATAAATCAAATTCCTGTCGGTTCATTAGTTACTAGAGTATCAAGCGATACTAACACTTTATCCGATTTATTTACTAACACGATCGTCAATATGATTAAGAACGTCCTTCTTCTAATAGGTGTCGTTGTTGTTATGTACATAATTGACTATCGCATTGCGTCTATTCTTTTATGTTTCTTACCTCTTATTGCTATCATATCATTTGTATTTAGAAAATATTCACGTCAAAACTATCGTAAGGTAAGACATTCATTCTCAGTTATGAATGCTTTCTTAAATGAAAACATATCCGGTATGAAGATCACTCAAATTTTCAACCAAGAAGAAAGAAAAATCGATGAATTCAACAAACTAAATGGCGATATTTTAACTTCAAGAAAAACAGATATAAAAATATTTGCAATCTTCCGTCCATTAATCACTTTAACTTATTATCTTGCTCTTGCAGCGGTATTTGGATTTGGAACTTATTTTTACTTAAAAGATGTTGAACTAAATCTAACAACGATTGCCCTAGCTATTGGTGTTATCCAAATGTTCTATTCATTAGTATCTAAATTCTTTAATCCAATCCAACAACTTGCTGACCAACTAAATTCTCTTCAAAGAGCTTTTACTTCCTGCGAAAGATTATATAATTTGCTTGATACTAAACCTGACTTTAGAGATAGTGAGGGAGCAGTTGATGTTGATCATTTCGAAGGGGAAATAGAATTTAAAAACGTTTGGTTTGCTTACAACAATGAAGATTGGATATTACAAGATGTATCCTTCCATATTCTTCCAAAACAAGTGGTTGCTTTCGTAGGGGCCACAGGTGCTGGAAAAACAACGATACTACAATTAATTGTCCGCAATTATGACATTCAAAAAGGTCAGATCTTAATTGATGGTAAAGATATCCGTTCTATAAAAATAAAATCTTTACGAAGAGGAATCGGACAAATGTTACAAGATGTTTTCCTTTTCTCTGGTTCAATAAAAAGCAATATTAATCTTCGCGATGATGAAATAAGCGATGAAGATATTATAGAAGCTTGTAAATACGTCAATGCAGATTCCTTCATCAATAAATTAGAAAATGGATTAAATGAAGAAGTGAATGAAGGAGGAAATAATTTCTCCTCAGGACAAAGACAATTATTAAGTTTTGCTCGTACTGTAGTACATAAACCTCAAATTATGATTTTAGATGAAGCAACAGCAAACATCGACACCGAAACAGAAAAGATTATCCAAGAATCTTTATACAAGATGATGAATATTGGTACTATGCTTATCGTGGCTCATAGATTATCGACCATTCAACATGCAGATAATATTATTTGTTTGCAAAAAGGAAAAATCATCGAGCAAGGAAATCATCAAGAATTATTAAAGAAACATGGATATTATTACAATCTTTACCGTCTTCAATATGAAGATCAAGAAAAGAAATAATCCTTAGGCTACTCAGATTCTTCTAGTAGCCTTTTTATTTTTGGGCATAATAAAAATATTAAAAATATTTTTATTGAAACTAAAACAATAAATGATATAATACATTTTGTCGAACGGAGGTACTTTATGATTTTTTTAGCAATAGGCGGATATATATTACTTGCTCTTGGAATAGTGTTTTTATCCGATAAGTTATCATATTATGTTGATCAATTAGATAAAAAAACAACAATATCAGGTGCATTCCTTGGTGGTGTGCTTCTTGCAGCAGTAACATCCTTACCAGAATTATTTACTTCTTTATCCGCGACTATCTTTATTCACGAACGTGAGCTAGTCGTAGGAAATATTCTAGGATCAAATTTATTTAACCTATTAATCATTGGTTTAGCAATTTTGATTTTCTTTAAAAACTATAAAACAAACAAGATAGAATTTAAAACTCATTTTATTGTCTTTGGTGGTCTTGCTATCATATATGGACTAATGACATATGGATTATTAGCTTTAGATAAATATCAACCAGCGGTTGGACCTATTAATTTTATATGTGTTTTAATTCTAATAGTGTATGGTTTAACCGTCTTCTTTCAACCAAAAGAAAAGGAAAGTAACAACGAAGAAGATGATAAAAAAGAACAAGATGTTTGTTCTTTAAGCGTAAAACAAATTATAGTAAGATTTACAATTTTTGCACTTCTTTTAATCGGTGTATCTATTCTAATTACATATGTAACAGACTATATTGGTGATTATTTTACTTTAAGTTCAACAGTAGGAGGCGCAATCTTTTTAGCGGTTGCTACTTCTCTTCCTGAACTTGTTTCCACATTATCATTATGTAAACGTGGTAATTTCAATGCTGGTTTAGGTGATATTATTGGTTCTTGTTTATTCAATTTCTGTATTATAGGTCTATCTGAATTCATGTCTTATGATGGATCATTATTAATAAGAAACAATAAAGAAGCAATAATCATGAACTTTGCTACAATTATCGTTCTTATCTTCTTATTCTTCTCATTACTAATTAGATACTTATTTGATAAAAAGAAATTAGATAAAAGTACAAAAACACCATTATGGCAAAATATATTTCATATTGTAACTGGAGTGGTATTAATAGCGGGATATTTTGTTTTCTTAATATTATCTATGGTATAAAAAAAGACCTCGCGGTCTTTTTTATTTTATTCACCTTGAAGTGATAATTTTAATTTTTTAGTCTTTTCATCACCATAATAATAATTATATATAGCTAAGCCAAATTTTACAGAATAATACATCGATTTAGCGGATATATAATTACCATCAACTACAACGCCTTCGCTACGAATATATGTTCCTCCTCTAATTTGGTTTTCAAAGCCAGGATGAACAGTATAATTTCTATTTTCAAAATATCCTCTTCTTCCTACAAGCATTGGTGCAGCGCAAATAGAAGCAACAAGTTTATTCTTTTTAGCGAATGTATCAATAAGTTCATCAACACGTGTATTGAACGCTAGGATTTTAAATGATCCTGGTCCACCTGGAATAATAAGTGAATCAAAAGAATCGATATCAATATTTTCAATAACATCATCACAATCAAGTCTAATACCACATTTAGTGACAACATCAATTCTTCCCATCATGGAAGCAAGAACAACTTCTTCGCCTCCTCTTTTTAATACATCAAGTGTAGCTAAGCATTCTACATCTTCAAATAAATCACCAACAATCATTAAATGTCTCATATATTTTCTCCTATTCTTCTTCGATTTGTTTAATTGTTTTCATAAACTCTTCTTCATCCATAGTTTCGATTCCAAGAGCATTAGCTTTATCAAGTTTACTACCCGCTTCCGTTCCAAAAATGACTAAAGACGTTGATTTTGAAACTGATGAAGTTACCTTAGCTCCATAAGATTCAAGAATCTCAGTGGCTTCTTTTCTTCCAAAGTTTGCTAAAGTACCTGTTAAAACACATGTCTTACCAGTAAAATAAGTTTTTTTGCTAGAAACTGGTTTCCCTAAATATTTCATATTAATACCTAGTTCCTTTAATTCTTCAATCATCTTTTTGTTATCTTCTTCTTTAAAGTAATCCACGATTGATCTAGCGGATATATCACCTATATCTGGCACTAAAAGAAGATCATCATAAGTTGCTTTTTCTAAAGCTTCCATTGTAACAAAATATGAAGCTAAAGTTTTCGCGGTTTTTACACCAACTTCTTTTATTCCTAAACCAAATAGAAGTCTTTCTAAGGAATTAGACTTAGATTTTTCGATACCTTGTAGTAATTTAACTACACTCTTTTCACCAAAGCCATCAGTAATTTTAATATCTTGAGCATATTGTTCTAAACGATATATAGAAGGGATACTATGAATAAATTTTTGATTAAAGAAATATTCAATGATTTTATCTCCAAGTCCATCTATATCCATCGCATCTTTGGAACAATAATGAATTAATCCTTCTATATGGCGCGCATCACATTTTGTGTTAGAGCAATAATGAATTGCATCTTTTTGAATTAAAGGAGCGCCACATATTGGGCAAGATGATGTCATCTTAAAAGGAAGGGTTCCTTCTTCTCTTCTTTCTTTAACAACTCTAACTACTTCAGGAATAACGTCGCCTGCTTTACGTAAAACCACATAATCCCCAACACGGATATCTTTGGAAACAACAAATTCTTCATTATGTAAAGTAGCTCGAGCAATCATAGAGCCTTGTACTCGCACTGGGTCTAAAACGGCATTAGGAGTAATCTTTCCTGTTCTTCCTACAGTAAAAATAATATCCTTTAATTTTGTTACCACTTCTTCTGGAGGGAATTTATAGGCGATAGCCCACTTAGGGGTTTTCGCGGTATAGCCAATAGTATCATATTTTGTCATATCGTTTACTTTTATAACAAGCCCGTCAATATCGTAAGGAAGGTCAGGTCGTTTTAAAGTATATTCTTCAACAAATTTTAATACCTCTTCAATACCTTGGCAAATTCTTCTTTCTGGATTAGTTCTAAATCCTAAGCTTTGAATATAGTCTAAAGCATCCGAATGCTTCTTAAAACCAAAATCACTAGCATTAACAAAATAATACCAATAAGCGTCTAGTTTTCTTGAAGCTGCAATAGAAGAATCAAGTTGACGAATTGACCCAGCTGCCGCATTACGAGCATTTGCAAGCAATGCTTCTCCTTTTTGACTTCTTTCCTTATTCAAAGACGCAAG
>JALFBO010000106.1 GCA_022772105.1 Erysipelotrichaceae bacterium
TTAGATATATCATCTAAATCATCTTGTAAAGTATCAGGTAGATCTGTTTCTATAGGTGTTTTACGTTCTCTTATGGAAGAAATTGTCGATATTCATTCTCAACATAAAGATAATTCATATTTTGATGAAACAAAGCAAATAGAATTTTTAGATGATTATATTAATAAAAGAGAGAATAATAATTCAATTTGGTATTCATTAATAAATGAATATAAAGATAAGTATGCTTGCCTTGAATCTAGAAAAAAGAAACTTCAAAACATGAAAGAAGAATATGAAGCTATTGATGATATTGAATACTTGCGTTTCCAATATGATGAAATTGAGAAAGCAAATATTAAGGAAAATGAATTAGAGGAAATAGAAGAAGAAATACAAGTGTTAAGCTCATTTGAAAAATTAGCTTCTGCATTTAAAGAATTTTCTTCTTATTATGAAGACGCCTCTTCCCTTCTATACCAAGCTAAAAAAGCCTCTAATGCCATTAAAGATGAAGATATTCTTCTTGATATTAACCGCTTTAATGAAAGTTATTATGAAATGGATGATGCATATGAAAGTGCAAAAAGCAAGTTTGAAAAATATCAAGATAATCTTCAAAAAATGGATTATTTAATTCAAAGAAGGTCATCTTTAAGAGCGTTAGCAAGAAAATATGGTTCTTCTACATCGTTGATTTTAGAGCGTTTTGAAGATATTAAAGAAAAAATTGAACTAATTTCATCTTATGATTATTTAATTGAAAAAGAGGAAAAAGCTATTTTTGATTTAAACAAGGATCTAGAAGAAATAGGAAATAAGATTTCATCTCTAAGAAGAAAATACAAAGAAGTAGTAGAATGTCAAATCAATAAAGAACTTAAAGATCTTTTATTAGAAAATGCATCTTTTAAAGTAGAAATAACCCCTTCAAATATTAATAAAAAGGGAATAGATGATGTTAAATTTTTATTATGCGCAAATGCAGGTGGCAAATATATGCCTTTATCTTCAACTGCTTCTTTAGGAGAAACTAGTCGTATTAATCTAGCTATCAAAACTATTTTTAATGAATTAAAGCCTAAAGGAACCATTATATTTGATGAAATTGATACTGGAATCTCTGGAAGAGTTGGAGTAGCGGTTAGTAAGAAACTTCATAAAATTTCTCAAAATAGCCAAACAATAGTTATTTCTCACTTACCTCAAGTTGCTTCTAATGGAGAACACACATTCTTCGTTAAAAAGATAGTTAAAGATGGTTCAACACAAACTTTAATTAGTGAGATTAATTATGAACAAAAAGTAGAAGAAATTGCAAAAATGTTATCATCTTCTATTGTTAGTCAAGATTCTTTAAAAGCCGCGAAAGAATTGATAGATACTATAAATAAATAAGCAAAATGGAAGAAATGTCGAATTTTGGTAATACTATACATTGAAAGAGGTGGAGTATGACCAAATTAATGATATTAGCTTCCATTTTTTTATCTTCTAATATAGGTATAAAACCTGTCGAGGTATATATTGGAGGGGAAAATATAGTATTTGAATTAAATGATGTAGGAATTACAGTAACTGGAGGATATGACATCAACTATAATAATACTAAATATAATCCCATTGATAGTAAAGATATTAACGTGGGTGATGTAATCGTGGGTGTAAATGGAGAAAAAATCAAAGGAATAAATGATTTTGTAAAAAAAATATCATCCTTTAATGAATACGTAATCTTAAATATTGATAATGGAAGTGATAAAAAGATAAATATTTGTAAAGAAAATGGAATGATTAAGACAGGATTATATGTTAAGGATAAAACGTTAGGAAGTGGAACATTAACTTTTATTGATCCAAAATCATCTTATTATGTTGCTTTAGGCCATCCCATTTTTGATATAGAAAGGAAAAAGAAAGTAGAATTTGAAGAAGGAGCCATATATGATACTTCGGTAGAAGGAATAAAAAAAGGCTGTAATGGAAATCCTGGAGAAAAAATAACTAGTACTAGACTTGATAACAAGATAGGAAATATAATTAAAAATGATAGTTTTGGTCTATTTGGCAAAATCATTGGTGAATTTATAAATAATAAACAAAAATATCAAATATGTCCAAAGAATAATGTTAAACTTGGGACAGCTTACATCTATACCGTAATAAAAGGTGTAAATAAAGAAAAATTCCTCATTGAAATTACATCATTACATAAACAAGATGAAAATGGTCAAAAAGGCATTGAATTTGAAATAAAGGATAAATATCTTCTTTCTGTTGCAGGAGGAGTGTATTCAGGAATGTCAGGATCACCTATCATTCAAGATAATAAGATTATCGGGGCAGTTACTCATGTCAAAGTTGATAATATAAAACAAGGATATGGATTATATGCTTCTAATATGTATCAAAGATTAGAATCGTTCACCAAATAAGCGAATATATAAAAAAATAGTCTCAAAAAATGAGATTTACACAAAAAAATGGAAAAAAACATTATATCAAGTATTTTTTCCTATAATAATAAGATAAATCAAGGAAACTTGATGAAGTAATGATAATAGCTACAGGAGGGGCATATATGAAGAAAAAAAGCATTTTTATCATTAATGAATCACAAAAATTAATTGAAGATATTAAGGAGGAAGTACAAAGAAGAGACGATATAGAAATATGTGGGGCGTATACATCCTCAAAAGAAGCATTACTAAGAATTAAACAATTGAATCATATTGATATGTTAGTAGTAGAACTTGTTTTACCAGATTTAGATGGATATGAAATAATAAGGGAAATAAAAGAAAATAAGGACTCATATCCAAAAATTGAAATAATTGTTGCTCAATCGGCATTAGTGAATGCTTCAGTTTTAGAAATGGTAAACAAAAGCGGAGCAAATCTATTCTTACAAAAACCATATAAGATTCAATCTTTATTTAATATGTTCAATTCACTAAATGAGGATAGTAAATCAAATAAAGAAGAAATAGATTTAGAAAAAAGGATTACCAAGATTCTGCATGATGTAGGAATACCTGCACATATAAAAGGGTATTCTTATCTAAGAACCGCGATATATTGTTCATATAATAATAATGACTATATTGGACAAGTTACAAAAGTACTTTATCCAGAAATTGCCAAAAAATATAAAACTACTGGATCACGAGTAGAAAGAGCAATTCGCCATGCAATTGAAGTAGCGTGGAATAGAGGAAATGTTGATACCATAGATGATATTTTTGGCTATACTATATCAGCATCAAAAGCAAAACCAACTAACAGTGAGTTTATTGCGATGATATCTGACTATATTTCTGTTGAAAATGAAAGATTAATGTCTAAATTAGCATAATAAGTATATAATTAGTATAATTATAGTAATAAAATGGTAAATAGAAATATTTGCCATTTTTTATTTTAATAATTATTATGTAAACAATTTATTGTATAATTAAATAGGTGGAGGATAGACTATGGCAAAAATTATTATGCATATAGATTTAAATGCTTTTTTTGCAACTGCAGAGACAATTAAAGATCCTTCACTAGAAGGAAAGCCTTTAATAATCGCTGGATCATCACGAAGGGGAATAGTGTCCACAGCTTCTTATGAGGCGAGGAAATTTGGAATACATTCGGCAATGCCAACCTACATGGCGCAGCGATTATGTCCCTCTGTTATTATTAGAAACGTAGATTTTGAATTATATCATCGTTTATCACAAGAATTTTTTGCATTTGTGAGAGAATATACTTCAATTATTGAAATTGCTTCTGTAGATGAATGTTACGCTGATATGAGCGAATGTATGAAAGATTGTAAGAATCCCCAAAAGTTTTTGGAAGATTTACGTGATAATCTATATAAAAAGACAAAATTAAAATGTTCCATTGGGCTTGCACCTAATAAATTTTTGGCAAAAATGGCTTCCGATTTCAAAAAACCTCTTGGAGTGACCATTATTAGAAAAAAGGATATTCCATCTATTTTATGGCCGCTTCCAATTAAAGATATGTATGGAGTTGGAAAAAAGACGTATCCACGTCTAGAAGCCCTTGGTATCAAGACAATTGGTGATTTGGCAAAATGTGAAGATATAGAAGTAAAAAAAACTTTAGGGAAAGGTTTTACCGTTTTAAAAGGATGGGCAAATGGAGATGGTGATGACACTGTATCGACTGAGGAAATGGATCCAAAATCTATAGGACATTCTTCGACATTTTTATTCGATACAGATGATTATGAAGAAATTAAGAAAAAGCTTTATGAACTAAGCTTAGAGGTTTCAGAAGACGCGAAAAAGAAGGATAAAGTGGGAACTACAATTTCAATCGTGATGAAAACTCCTGATTTTATAACCACTAATAGATCTATATCAATAAGTATTCCTACAAATGAAGGTGAAATTATCTATAATAATGCAATGAAACTATTTGATAGTAATTATAAAGGTAATCCCATTAGATTAATTGGAGTCACATTATCAAATTTAAAAGAAAAAGAAAACTTTTTTGTGCAAATGAATTTGTTTGATATGGAAAAAGTAAGAGAAGAAAATGCTACAAAATTATTATTGAATGAATTAAATGCTAAATTTAAAAATAAAAAAATATTTATTGCCGCAAGTGAATTGGAGAAAAAACATGAAAAAAGATGAAGCAATTGACGAATTTATCCGTTACATGGTCGGTGAACGGGGGATTTCTAAGAATACCATTATTACCTATAAAGAAGATTTGATGATTTTTTCTTCATCCACTACAAAAGAAGAAGCAAATGATTTTAATAATAATGATATATATGAATTTATTACCGCTATGTCAAATGAGGGGAAATCAAGTTCAACAATTATTAGAAGAGTGACAACTATTAGACAGTTTTATAAATTTCTTCAAAAAGAAAAAATAATTATCAATCAATCTAAAAACGTGGAATTACCAAAATTAAATGAACATTTGCCTACTGTTTTGTCTTTAGATGAGGTGGAAGAACTATTTAAAATGCCAAATATGGAGAAAAAAGAAGGAATACGAGATAGGGCAATGTTAGAAATTATGTATTCATCTGGTCTAAGAGTATCAGAATTGCTAAACTTAGAACTAAGTTCAATTGATCGAAATTATGATTGCATAATCATAAATGGTAAAGGAAATAAACAAAGAATGGTTCCTATTGGTGATTTTGCTCGTGATTATTTAATAAAATACATAAATGAAGTTAGAAATAAAAGTAAATATAAAAATTCCAAATATGTCTTTTTAAATAATCAAGGGGGAATTTTATCTAGGCAATATTTTTGGAGACAAATAAAAAAATATGCTCAGGAAGCAGGAATATTTCAAAATGTAACGCCTCATACTCTTCGTCACAGTTTTGCTACTCATCTTCTTGAAAATGGGGCTGAACTTCGATTTGTACAAGCTATGTTAGGACATGAAAATATAGCAACAACACAGATATATACTCACGTTTCTAGCAAACGGATTCTTTCAGCATATGAATTGTATATGAATAAGAATTAATATATAATATTAATTGAGGAGAAAAAAAGTATGAATAAAAGATATAAACGTGTATTTATGATTGTTATGGATTCACTAGGAATTGGTGAAATGGAAGATGCATCTAAATATGGAGATAAAGGAACAAATACATTTGTTCACATTTCCGAAAAAGTTAATGGACTTAATATACCAAATTTAAATAGTCTAGGAATTGCTGATTTAGGACCGATTAAAGGGACTTACAAAGTATCTCATCCCCATTCTTATGTTTTTAAATCAAAAGAAGCATCAAATGGAAAAGATACAATGACTGGACACTGGGAAATGATGGGAATATTTACCCAAAAACCATTTAAAACTTTTACAGATACGGGATTTCCTAAAGAATTGATAGATGAATTAGAAGAGAAAACGGGAAGACATATTGTTGGTAATTGTTCAGCTTCAGGAACTGAAATTATTAAATTATGGGGAGAACACCAACTTAAAACAGGAGATTTAATTGTCTATACTTCCGCAGATTCAGTTCTTCAAATCGCAGCACATGAAGAAATTATACCTGTGCAAGAACTTTATAAATATTGTCAAATTGCTCGAACAATTTGCCTTAGAGAAGAATATTTGTTAGGAAGAATTATCGCTCGTCCATTTATTGGAACTTCAAAAGATAACTTTAAGCGTACTTCTAACCGCCATGATTATGCTTTATCACCATCTGGCATTACATATATGGATTTATTGAAAGAAAAAGGGTATACAGTATCTTGTATTGGTAAAATTAATGATATTTTTAATGGTCAAGGCGTTACAAAAACCCAACGAACAATTTCAAATAATGATGGAATGGATAAAACTATATTAGAAACCAAAGAAGAATTTGAAGGATTATGTTTTGTTAATCTAGTTGAATTTGATTCTGAATTCGGTCATAGAAGAGATCCAAAGGGGTATGGACACTGCATAGAAGAATTCGATGCTAAATTAGGAGAATTACTACCTTTATTACATGATGATGACCTTTTAATTATTACCGCAGACCATGGAAATGATCCTACATGGACAGGAAGTGATCATACTAGAGAAAAAGTCCCAACTATTTTCTATAGTAAATCAATCCAAAATGGTCGTTTATTGGAGGAAAGATCCTCTTTTGCGGATATGGGAAGAACCATATGTGAGAATTTTGGTATTGAAAAAGAAAATACCCAAATAGGAGATGTTATTAATGAAATATTTGAAAAATAAATTGTCTGTAGGGGGATGTTTACTTATAACATCCCTTTGTGCTACTTCTTGTTTACAAATTCATACATATGATCCATTAGAATTTAAAATTATTTGTAATCGTGGCCCAATAGCTTACGTTTTATGTGGATATTTTGATGATGATAATTTGAATGTTTCTAAAGATGAATCACAAATTGAGAAAGCTTTTGAAACAAATGAATATGGCATTATTGGCTATGACACAATAAAAGGATTAGAACTTTGTGAAAAATATGATAATTATGTCCTTTTACAAAACTATTGTGGCGGTAGTTATACTCTTATTTCCACTAATCCAGAGGTCAGTAAAACTTTTGAAGGATGTAAAATCTTAGCAAATAACGAAAAAGGGACCTTAGGAGCGATTTTAAACTTCGTTAAGGGTAATTTCAATATCGATGACGTTTCTTTCGTAGAGAGCCCTTCTTATGAGTTTTATAGCGATATAAGAAGTGGAAGATATTTATCTGATTATGATTTTATTGCATTAAAAGCACCTTATGCTCAAAGACTTATATCTAATGACCAAGAGGATAACAAAGCTTTTGGAAATGTTTGTCAGTCTTTTAGATTATATAATATCTATGGACAAATGATGGATCCAAATACGCTAAATTATGACAAATATTATTATGCTGAGGACTCATTGTTCGTAAGCAAAGATCTATTAAACAATAATTCGTTAAATAAGAATTATCAATCATTTATTGATACAACAAATATAATAACAGATAAAGCAATTAATGATCCATATCAAACCATGACTCAATTCAATCGAAAAACTAACAAGAGGGATGTTCAATTTGAAAATTACGGTTATTCCATTGATGAAATTGGAGAACTACAAAATTGGGAACAACATAACAATGTAAAAATTCCTTATAATTATACTAGATTTTCAACAACATTTAGCAATTCAGACTTACAAGATTATCTAAATTTAATTGGAAAAAGTTTTGATGAGAAATTATTTTATTAATAAATTAGGCAAATTAGTATAAATAATAATATAATATTAGTAATTATTTAGTATATAAATTATAGTATCTTTAGTAAAGGTACTATTTTTTTTACAAATTAGTATAAAATGTGTCAAAACAAGATATATATCTAAAATCTTAATACTAAAATTCAATAATTTACGACATGAAAATACCATTTATTTATATAAAAGTTTACATAATATGTATTATGCGAAGTAAATAATATAAAGGATTCTGCCTTTATTTTGTCGAATTTCACAATATTATGTCTAGTAATTATATAAGAAAATGCCTTACCCTACCTATTTATAGATACCCATAAAAAAAGATCTATCTAAAATCTGTTTTAGATTATTGATAGACCATATTTCTATTTAATTTAAATTTTGTTTCATGCCAATTAATGATAAGAATACTAATGCAGAATTCGTGGTGGAAGATTCAACATTATCATTATGAGTTTGGAAATTTTCATTTTCAAAGACAAAATCGGAAATTGAACGAATTACAATAAAAGGAACTTTTAATAAATAACATACTTGCCCTACTGCCCCAGATTCCATTTCAATACATTGCATTTCAGGCTCAATTAAGCCTTTTATATCAACGAAATTATTTTTATTGACAAATTTATCGCCTGAGACGACAATTCCTCGTCTATAAGGCAATAAAACGTTTTTAAGATGACTTTCAATATAATCTTCATCACATTCATAATATTTTGGACAACCTGGAACTTGACCGTATGCATATCCAAAACTAGTTACATCTACATCATAATATCCAACTTTAGAAGCGATAATTACTTCATCTAAAGATAAGTCTTTATTTAATCCACCTGAAGTACCTAAATTGAAGACTCTTTTAATGTTGACACATTTAGATAATTGTCCTAAGAAAAACGCAGTATGAACTTTACCAATTTTCCCCATCATTATGAGATATTTTTCTTTTTCAAATGTGAATTCATATCCTTTTTCATTATTCACATTAGTAACTTTATATTCTTTTATAGTATGAAGTAAAGCGTCTAACTCACTATCCATAGCTACTAAGACAAGATTTATTGTTTCCATAATTTATTTAGCCTTTTTTGATAATAATTCGTCTAAATTTACCCTGCTTCTTTCTTCAGGAGTAAAAATATGGACAACGATGTCATAACAATCCACTAAAACCCAAGAAGAAGATGTATTTACTCCATCAACTCTTCTAACTTCTTCATTAATTAACGATAAATTCTTTTGAATTTCATCAACTATAGAACTAGCCATTTTACAGTTTCTCATCGTGGCTATTACTGCATATGACCAAAATGGTGACTTTTCTTCGATATTTATTGTGACAATATCTTCACCCTTTTTTTCTTCGATTGCTTTTTCAATCACATTTAATTTTGTTTGCTTCATTTTAAATTCTCCAAATAAGAGGCGATACAGGAGTTTGTTAAAGGATTTTGATATTCTTTATGAGTTTCCTCTAAAAACTCGATATTCGCCTTTAAAACGGCTTTAAAGCCTTGATAATAATCTTGATAACATGCTTCTATCAATTTACTTGAATCATACCCTCTTGTTGGTTCGATTTTATCTGCGCTATAAACAATCATTGCTAAAGGAGTCATATTGGAACAACCAGTCGCGTGAAATTTTATAGCATTTAATATTTCTTCATCTTGAATTTTAAATCTGTCTCTTGCTATTGCTTCGGATACAAATTGATGATAAAGAGCTTTATTTAAATGATCGTACAGATTTAAAAAGTATTCTTTTACATAATTTTCTTGCTCTTTTTGAGGAATTTCTTTACCAATATCGTGTAGTAGTGCCGCTAAAAAGGCCTTGGAAGGATTTATATTGTTTTTTAGAGCAATCTCATAAGCTAGGTTAGCAACTGATAAAGTATGATTGTATCTTTTAGAAGACATATACTCTTTTAATGTTGGGACAAAATATAATTCATTTTCTATGATATAGTCCAATACTTTCTTAGGACAATCCAAATTGTTGAACTGTCTTAATGATGATGAAGACATTGAAGAAATTTCTTCATCAATTAACAAAACACCGTATTTTTCAACGTTTTTCGATACAATTTGATAATTTGGTCGAGCTATAGAAACAATTTTTACCATCTTTGATAGTTTATCGATTTCATACCATTTATCCAAAACATCAAGTTGATCATACCCGATAAGAAAATATAATTCTTCTCTTTCATCGTGGTTATAATGAGAAATTGTGTTGTAAGTATAATTAATCTCATCTGAAGAATTCATTTCATCATAACATATGGAATAATTACTCTTTCCTTCAATTGCTAGTTTGATCATATCAATTCTTTGCTCATCGCTAGTTGAAGATAATTTTTTCCATCTAGGAGCTCGAGCTGGGATTAAAACCACCCTATCAATTTGTAGATGTGTGCATGCTTTTTCTAAAATTTGTAGATGACCATTATGAATTGGGTCGAAAGAGCCACCAAAAAGGAGTGTTTTCATCTTAATCTCCTTATCTTGGAAGATGAATCTTACCATCTTTTAGATTTTTTCTAAACAAGATGATGACCCCACCAATGATTTGGACTACTTCGCAATGTAATTCTTCTTCTAGAATAGAAGCAATTTCATTTTTATCTTCCATAACCGATTTTTGAAGACTTACTTTAATTAATTCATGAGCGGTTAAAGCTTGATCTAACATGGAAATAGTTTGCTTAGAAATCTCATTCTTTCCGATTTGATATTTAGCTTCTATAGGATTCGCAAGTGAACGAAGATACTTAATTTGTTTATTATTTAGCATAATTAATCCCCTATTTTTTAAATTTTGCATTGTCTAACGACGACATCAACGCCACTTGGTGCCCAAATTACGATAGTTTGATTCTTTCCTTCTAAAGATAACCAACAATAGCCAGATATGTAGATATCTACTTTTGTTTCTGGAAGGACTACTTCATGTCTTTCAAGCTTTTCGATGCTATTGATGCTAGCACTTATTGGATGAATGTTTTCTTTTGAGACTAAAGATTCAAATACACTGTTTGCTTTAGATAATTTGCATCTATGGACATCTACTTCATTAGAAACATAAAGCGTACAATTAGTTTTCCCAGTTTTTTCAAAATCAAAGCGAGCAATTCCTCCTACAATAAGCGATTGTTTCGAATTTAATTGGAATGTTTTTGGTTTAATTTCCGTTCTTGGAATGATATATTTCATTGCGTTTGTTTCAACTGAAGCAAAAATTGAAGATGGAACGATAACGCCTGGAGTATCGAATAATTTAGTCTTATTATCAAGTGGAACTGAGATAGTATCTACAGTTGTTCCAGGGTATGGAGAAGTAGAAATCATCGTTTTTGTCTCATTTTTGTATATTTTTAATAGTGCGTTGATCAATGAAGATTTTCCAACTGATGATGCACCGATAATATAGACATCTTTTCCATCGCGATTATCAAGAACAAATTGAAGAATTTCTTCTATATTGTAATTTTTATAAGCTGAGCCAATTGCTACTTCTTTTGGATGAATTCCCTCTTCCGCTAAACGATCGAAAACGAATTGTTTTAATTTATTATCATCGACTGATTTTGGAAGTACGTCTCTTTTATTAGCGACCACTAGGATTGGATTATCTTTAATAAAAGGATGAACATCTCTTACAATACTTGATTCAAAAGCAAATAAATCGACAACATAGATGATTAAATTGTGTTTTTTCATCGATTTGGAGAATATTTCCTTATAATTTGGCATGACAACAGCTTCTTCTTTTGTCTCTCCATAATGTTGAAGTCTATAGCATCTTTGGCAAAGAACTGTTCCATCTTTTCCAATAGGTTTAGGTGTGTACCCTGTTAATGATGGATTGGTATTTTGAAGTTCACAACCACATCCAAAACAGGTTAATTTTACTTCTTTTGTTTCTTTTGAATTCATATTATTTTACCTCCAAATTTTGTAGAATTTGTCTTTTCTTTAATTTTTTTCTTACAAATTTATCTCTGATACGGTTTATTCTTGTACAAGGTTGATCTTCTTTAACAATGGGTTCAGTTAATAACATTTTGACCTTTACCCTCTTTGAAGCAAGAACATCTGTCATAAGTTGATCTCCCACCATTAAGATGTTTTCTTTAGAAAAACCATTCTTTTCAATAAATTTAATTATTTTTTTTCCAAATGGCTTTCCAGAACTATAAAGATACTTAACACCTAATCTTGTTGCATAAGGTTTAATTCTTTTCTCTTTATTGTTAGAAATTAATACTAACTCAATATTGTTTTCGCTCAATTTATTTTTTAATTCAACCACTCGCGAAGACGGAATAAGAATTTTATAACTATCTAAAGTGTTGTCTAAATCTGATAAAATGATTTTTATATTATGTTCTTTAAAAAAAGAAACTGGTACGTCAAAAATGTTTTGAGCATAAAAATCAGGTATATATCGTGTCAGCATCTTATTCACCTCAAAATTTATTATATTATAAAAAATATAATAATTAAATATAAACTTAAAAATGCACTTAATTTACATATTGATTGTTTGTAATAAGATAAAATAGTAATTCATATAATTGCTTGATGATAAATTTAATAAGTGCTTTTCTTTCTCTTTTTAATGTTAATTATTTCTTAGGTTTTATTAAAAATGGTGTCTTCCCTCTAAAACTTGATGAAAATGAAGAAAATGAATATGTAAAAAAACTGTTTATAAAAGAAGAACATGATGAAGCAAGAGAAAAATTGATTGTTCACAATCTTCGTTTAGTGGCCCATATTGCAAATAAATATGAGTCAAAAGATGAGAATGTTGAGGACCTAATATCGATTGGAACAATAGGTTTAATTAAAGCGATTGATACATTTTCGCCTGAAAAAGATGTAAAAATTGCAACTTATGCCGCTAAATGTATTGAAAATGAAATACTGATGGTTTTAAGGTCAAATAAAAAATTATCAAAAAATGTTTCTTTACTAGATAGTATTGGTTCTGATAAGGATGGGTCTGACATTACCCTACTTGATGTTATCCCAAGCTCAGAACGCTTAGTAGAAGAAGAATATGAGCATAATCTTGATTTAAATAAATTAAAATCATACCTTCATGTCTTAGATGAACGAGAAACTATGATCATTAATCTTAGATATGGGTTAAATGGAAATAAAGAATTAACTCAAAAAGAAATCTCAAAACTTTATAAAATTTCTAGAAGCTATGTTTCAAGAATAGAAAAAAGAGCTCTTGTGAAGCTCCTTTCTGAATTTAAAAGAAATTCCTAGTCATCGTCATCAACAAAATCAAATAGCGATAGTTTTTCATGTTCTTCTTCCTTCTCTTCTTCAACTGGTTCGAAGGTTTTTTGTTGAATTTTATTTGATTTAGACTCGTTTTTAGTAACTTTTGTGTTTTCATTTACATATGGAATATCAAAGTTAAATGCATCGATAACATCAAAAGTATAATTGATTTGAGGTAAATTCTCTTTTAGATAATTACCCATTGGTTGAACTTTTATAGCGCTTAAATCTAGTTCCATTGTGACATTATTATCTAAAGTAATATTTATCTTATTGTTCTCACTCTTATATGGAAGTTTACCAACATATACCGCTTTTTGAATATCAGACTTAAATGTTTTAAATATTTGTTGTTTTGGTCCAAGTCTAATTGAAAGTTCTAATTGGTGAGAATCGACAATACGTGCTGCATGACGATCAGTAAGAACTAGTATTTGACATCTTTCATCATCTTCAAATGATAATAATCCGGCAATTTGAGTTTTTTCTTTTGAAGTTGGGGTTATAGATTTTACTCCACCCGCTCTTATGCCTATTGGTTCGATTGAAGTTTCACTAAATAATGATGAATAGCCAGATTGAGTTACTACTAGTATTTTGGTTCTTCCAGTAGCAATTGTTACATATGCAAGCTCATCATCATCTCCTAAACGGAAGCATTTTATGGTTTTAGCTACTTTTGATGTTTCAAATTCAGTTATGTCAGTACGTTTAATTTGACCAGATTTTGATATCAAAACAATCGAAACGCCTTCTTTTAATTGACTATAAATTACACCACCTATGATCTTTTCATTAGGAGCTATAGAACCAGATTCATTAATATGTGCCCCTTCTTCTTTCCATTTTGTATCAGTTAATTGGTATACAGGAATAGAAAGGTAGTTACCAAAATTAGTAAATGCTAAAAGTGTATCGGTTGTATAACATTTTATGATACCTTTAATTACATCACCTTGTTTGAAACCTGGAAGTTGACCATTAGAAGATGTGTAGGAACGCATTTGAGTTCTTTTAAAGTATCCATCTTTTGTAAATACAACCATAACTTCATCTTTTGAAATTAAAGCTTTCTTGTCTACTTCAAATGATGTTGTTCCCTCTTGAATTAATGTTCTTCTTTCATCTTTATATTTAGATTTTACAGCATTTAAATCGTTTTTAATAAGACGATTCATTTTTTCTGGATCTTCTAATAATTCTGTTAATTCTTTAATTGTTTCTCTTAAAGAATTACCCTCATTGATTAAAGTGGTAACATCAGTATTAGATAAACGATATAGTTGCATCGTTAATAATGCTTCTGCTTGTTCTTCGCTAAAATCAAGTTCACTAACAAGGCGCATTCTAGCATCTTGCTTATCTTTAGAGGAACGAATTAAAGCGACTACCTTATCAATCATAGATAAGGCTTTAATTAATCCTTCGACAATATGAAGGCGAGCTTTAGCTTTATCTAAGTCATATCTAGATCTTCTTGTTAAAACATCTACTTGATGTTCAATGTAGCAATCCACTACTTCAAGTAACGAACAGACTTTAGGACGATTATGGTCAATAACAAGCATATTAAATTTCACAGAATTGCTTAAAACATTCTTAGAATATAAGAAATTTAAAATATTTTCGGGATCAGAATCTTTCTTAATATCAATACAAATTCTTATTCCCTCACGATCTGTTTCATCTCTAACTTCCAAAATTGCATCTAATTTATTGGCAAAACGTACTTTATCAATATTATTAACAAAATCAGATTTATCTTTTCCAAATGGAATATCTTTTATGATAATTTGATTTACATATTTATCTTCACATGATGTTTCCGCAGTTGCATAAAGCTTGATTAAACCTTTGCCAGTACGATATAAATCAGGTAAAGATTTAGTATCTCTTATAATACCACCCGTTGGAAAATCAGGACCTTTTATAAATTCTAGCAAATCATCTGTAGTACATTTTTTATGAGAAATTCGATAGCAAATTGCGTCAATTACTTCTTGAAGATTATGTGGAGGTATATCAGTTGAAGCACCGACTGCAACACCTGAAGAACCATTAACTAATAGATTTGGGAAACGACCAGGCAAAACAATAGGTTCATATTCTAAATCATCAAAGTTCAGCTGCATATCAACTGTTTTTTTATTTAAATCTTGAACTAATAGTTCACTCATTTCTGAAAGACGTGCTTCTGTATAACGATAAGCAGCAGGTCCATCACCATCAATTGAACCATTATTACCTTGGAATTCAATAAGAGGATATCTCATTTTCCAATCTTGTGATAAACGTACCATAGCTTCATAAACAGAAGTATCACCGTGTGGATGGAAACGACCGATAACCGCTCCTACGGTTCTTGCACATTTTCTGGTTGGTTTTGAAGATGTATTACCCTCGATAATCATTGTATAAAGAATTCTTCTTTGAACTGGCTTTAAGCCATCACGAACATCTGGGACAGCTCTTTCTTGTAAAACATACTTAGAATATCTTCCAAATCCTTGTGACAAAACATCCTCTACAGGAGTGGATTCAATCCATTCATTGACTAGTTCTTCTTGTTCATTTTCAATCTTTTTTCTAGCCATGTTGTTTTACCTCCTCAATGAAAAAGTCACTTTTATCGGAAAAATCAATATTTTCGTTGATCCATTGATATCTTGGTCCAGCATCTTTACCCATGAATAAATTAATCATTTCATTAGCTTTATTATCATCAGTAATAACAACTTGAAGTAATTTTCGATATTTTGGGTCCATTGTGGTCTTCCATAATTGCTCGGCATCCATTTCACCCAAACCTTTGTAACGATTAATGACATAGCCAGATCCAATTTTTTTCTTAGCTTCTTCTAACTCGAAATTATTCCAAGCATAAATCTCTGTCGTCTTCTTCCCTACCATTTTCATAACACGATATAAAGGTGGACAAGCAACATAAACGTGACCTTCTTCAATAAGTGGTTTCATCTTTAAATAAAAGAAATTGATTAATAAATTTTGAATATGGGCTCCATCTGTATCAGCATCGGTCATAATTATTACTTTATCATAACGTAAATTCTTAATATTGAAATCTTTTCCCGTTCCAGTACCAATCGTATAAGCAAGGGTTGATAATTCCTCATTTTTCATAAATGCATCTTCTGCATCAGCTGATACATTTTTAGGTTTACCTCTTAAAGGTAAAAGACCTTGATAGCGTTTATCACGGCACTTTTTAGCGGATCCACCAGCAGAATCACCCTCAACGATAAATAATTCACATTTCTTATAATCTTTAGATTGAGGAGGAACTAGTTTACCACTTAACATCAATGTAGTTTTTTCATTGTCTTTAGGTGTTTGTTTTCTTACTTCCTCTTTAGCGCTTCTTGCAGCAAGGCGAGCTTTTTGTGATTCTAAGATTTTGGTGAAGATTTTAGAAGCATATTGCTTGTTTTCAATCAAATATCTTGTTACTGAATTATATACAAGATTTTCCACGACATTTGCAGCTTCTGGAGTACCTAATTTTTCTTTAGTTTGTCCTTCAAATTGTATTTTTCCTTCTGGTATACGAACAGAAACCACACCTGTGATTCCTTCTCTTATGTCATTACCATCTAATTTTGTGCCATTTTTTATAATATTGTTTCTTGTAGCATATTCGTTAAATGCTTTGGTAATACCAGATCTATATCCTCTTACGTGAGACCCTTCTAAAACAGTAAAAATACTATTAGCAAAAGAATAAATCTTTTCTTCATATTGATCTTCTAAGAATTGAAATGCAAATTCTGCTTTGATTTCACTAGAATAATCAGAAAACATTGCAATTGGATGTAAGCCTTTCTTTTTCTCATTTTTCTTTTGTAAGTATTCTTTAATCCCCTCTTGATAGAAGAATTCTTGTTTTTCTTTAGTTCTTTCATCATATAGATAAAAGTGAACACCATTTGCTTGACAAGCAGAATTGTTTAATCTTTCAGCAATAATGTCAAACTTAAATTCTGGTTCAGGTAAATATCTTGAATCAGGTTTAAATCTGATGATAGACCCTCTTTTTGTAGTAGGACCAATCACTTTTGTACCGCTTCTTTTATCACCATTATTTTTATAAGAGGCATGATATTCAGTTCCATCTTTATAAACTGTAACCTCTAACCATTCAGATAAAGCGTTGACACAGGCAGAACCAACTCCATGTAAACCAGCAGAAGATTTATAAGATGAAGAATCGAATTTTCCTCCTCCGTGAAGTGTACAGAAAACGATGTCTAGACCATCCATTTTTTCTTGCTCATTATAATCACAAGGAATACCTCTACCTTCATCTTGAACTGAAATAGAACCATCTTTATATATATTTATATATATCTTTTTACCCCATCCAGATAATGCCTCATCGATTGCATTATCAATAGTTTCCCAGACTAAATGATGAGTACCACGCCAATCTGTGGAACCAATATACATACCAGGTCTTTTTTTAACTGGTTCAAGACCTTTTAATATTTTAAGGGATGATGCGGTATATTTATTTTCTCTTAATTCGCTCATATCGTATCTCCTCTCTCTTTTTTAACTTAATTATTATACTCTTTTTTTCTTTTATTATCTATATTAATAATGTATTATTAGTATAGTTTTTGGAGGAATTATATAAGATGATGACTACTATTTTAAGGATAACATATTTATTATTACCAATTCTTATTGGATATTTTCTTGGATCAGTTAATAATGCAATTATTATCGGAAAAGTGTTTTTTAAAAAAGATCCACGAGATTATGGATCTAAAAATTCAGGTGGAACAAATGCTGGAAGAGTTTTTGGATATAAAATTGGTCTACTCGTCATCATTTTAGATATGATAAAAACTTTTGCACCAATGATTGTTCTTTATTTTGTTTATAAGAATACTATATGTTTGGAAGAAGCAGCTCGTTTTGTTGATTTTGATCAATACGCTATATATTTAGCAGGTATTGGTTCAACGCTTGGCCATTGTTTCCCTATTTATTATGGTTTTAAAGGCGGTAAAGCTGTTTCTACTCTAGGAGGAATATGCTTATTCACTTCTTGGTTTGTTACTTTAATTGGACTTGTTTCCTTTTTCCTTATACTAAAACTTAAAAAGTATGTTTCATTAGCATCAATATGTACATCTATTGTCGTTGTTTTAGCGTCTATTGGAGCGATTTTCCTTCCTATTGGCATGAACTTTGGCATTAAAGCCAATTGGATGTATTCCCTATTTTTAGCGGTTATTTCCACATTATTAATCATTAGACATATTCCAAATATCAAAAGATTATTAAATCATTCTGAATCAAAGATTAAATGGATGAAGTAAATAAATAGTATAATATTAGTATATAATTAGTATATATGAACTAATAAAAAATAAGTCCTAAGACTTATTTATATTGGTTCATATTTTTCATTACTTGCTTAATTTGAGCTTCAGATGGCTTTCTACCCATTGATAGGAACATAGCTCTAATCATTTTTTCATTAATTGGAGGATTTTTTTGTAATTCTCTCTTCATTAACCATCTTGCTAATAAAAAACCTAATACTAATCCACCAATGAAGCCAAGACAAATATATAGAATTGTCCAACCCATAAAAATCACCTCATCGATATATATATTATATAAAAAAATATAATATTTCAAGGTTTTTTTATGAGTTAAATTCTACAAATATCATAGGCTCTTCTCCAAGAGTTTCTTGTACTGTATATATAATATCCACTACATCATATTTTGTTGGATTTTGTTTGTGAACTAATACATTTATATTTACTTCTTGAATTTGAACAAAACAATGAGAATATCCTTTACTAATAATCGTATTTTCTAAGAGAAGCTCATTTTTCATCGTTTTTTCAATGTTATAAATAGAAGTTAAGGCGACTTCTTTTTCAGTATTTGTATAAGATGAGCAGCTTATTTCTCCTTGAAGTTCGGAAATAAGAAAATAATATCCTTCATCTCTATCGGTTTTGAGAGTATCAAAATATGCACTTGTTGGATCTGACACAACTTGTGCCACAGGTTCAGTTTTATTGGAAGAAGATGAAGCAAAAGGAATTAATACATAATATACAGACAGAAGAAGAACGATACTAAATAAGGATAAAAAAGCAACTAGTTGACGATTCATAATTAAAATCCCCTCTTCTAATATATATTAATTAACAAATCAAAATATGTAAAAAAAAAGGCCCAAAGGCCTAATATTTATTTTGCTCTAGAATCATATGATCCATCGCTTGTACAAACGATGATTTCTTCATTATTCTCAACAAATAAAGGTACACGGACTTTAAGTCCTGTTTCAAGATACGCATCTTTTAATGCTTTATTTACTGTGTCTCCTCTAACAGCTGGTTCACATTTTGTAATTAATAGAGTTACTTTTGCAGGTAATTCAACACCAAGAATTTCCCCATTTAACATAGTAATTGTAACGATTGATTCTGGTTTTAAGAAATTTAATTCCCATTCAAGTCTCTCTTTTGGAATAGATACTTGGTCGTAAGTTTCAGTATCCATAAATACTAAACCATCACCATCATCATAAAGATATTGCATTTGTTTTTTGTCTAAATGAATTACTTCTACTTTATCTCCTCCGATAAAAGACATATCTAATGTAGCGCCTGTTTTTAAGTTTTTGGATTTAACTTTGACTTTCATTTTTGCCATAGCGGTCTTATTTAAATCAATATCAAGACAAGTATATGGTGTACCTTCCCAAACATAAGTGTTTCCTGGTCTTAATTCTGTTACGTTAATCATAAAATCCTCCTATTTTCTTTTGTATTTTACACAATTTTTGTAGAAGATGGAATAGAAATATAAGTAAGAAGTAAAAATTATGATTGAAAACAGGCAGATTTCTCCTTCTAAAAATAGAATATCATTAAATATAAGTTTTCTAATTGATGTTATTAAAATATAGATTATGATTCCAATTATGAAATAACTGTATAAAGACGATATATTATTAACTATTTTAATGAAAGATAGAAGAAATAAAAAAAGAAAAATCACTAAAATTAATGCTATCATATTTTGAAAATATGAAGAATATAACTTGATGTTATGTGAGTAATATGGGCAAAAATTTAATAGATATGAAAGATCTAATAATAGAACAAAAAAAGAGCTTGTAACTAGACAGATGATGATTCGATCTAAAATAATTATCACCTCATCTATATTATGCCCTTTTTGCCTATTTTAAATATGGATTCATTTCTTTTAATTGTTTGTAACTTAATGCTTTTTCATGACCAAAATAACATCTTGTATTATCATTAAAAGGATAAGACTTTATTTTTATTAAGGAAAGATACAATTCATTTTCATTACCCGTAGGAAGATCGCTTCTTCCAATACTTTCTCCAATTAATGTATCACCCGTAAAAAGTAGATTTTCTTCTTTAAAATAATACATACAAGATCCTTTAGTATGACCGGGAGTATATATTACTTCAACTTGATATCCTTCAATTTGATATTTCCCTTCTTGTAATGGCTCTATAGTACATGATGGAATATATGGATTTGATATAAAAGAAGAACAATTTAAAGATGGTTTAAAAAATAGTCTCTCTTCCAAAGCAAAAATATATACCTTACAAGATGGAAAATCTTTAATTAAATCATTTATTCCCATAATATGGTCAAAATGTCCATGAGTTATTAGGATAGAAGATATTCCGCCTATTTTTACTATATAATTATGAATTGATTCATCGTAATATCCAGGATCAATTAATATATTTCCCTTTTCTCCACTTAGTATATATAAATTGCAAGAAAAAGCCTTAGCATTTACAAATTTTTGAACAATCATATTTATAACCTACAAAAAAAAGAGCCGAAGCCCTATTTCTTTTCTTTGTGAACAGTCATTTTGTTACATTTACTACAGAATTTTTTAATTTCGAATTTTTCTGGATGATTACGTTTATTTTTTGTAGTAATGTAATTTTCATTGCTACATTCTGTACATCTTAGAATAATGTTATCACGTGGCATAATGACACCTCCATCTCAACCTTTTGTATATTATCATAAAGACTTTAAAAATACTATAATTTTTTTTAATTATTTTACATATTTTCTACTTTTGATATAATAAATATGATTCGAGGATGGTTAATATGGATAGAACAAATACAAAAAGAGTTAAAATAGGAAATGTTGTCATCGGTGGACAAAATAAAGTTTATATCCAATCAATGTGCAATATTAAGACTTCAAAAGTAAAATCTGTGGTAAAACAAATATTGGAATTAGAAGAACTTGGCTGCGATATTATTAGAGTATCTGTCTTAGATGAAAAAGATGCAAAAGCAATTAAAAAAATTAAAGAACAAATACATATTCCTCTTGTTGCTGATATTCATTTTTCTAGTAAACTTGCCCTTCTTGCTATTGATAGTGGCGCTTCTAAAATACGTTTAAACCCTGGAAATATCGAAAATGAGGCAGATATTGCCCGTATTATTACTAAATGTAAAGAAAAGGATATTGCAATAAGAATAGGTGTTAATTCGGGTTCTTTACCAAAAAATAAATTTAAAGAAGCTGATTATAAAGTTACTTCATCATTAATGATTGATACATTAGATTCTTATATCAAAATTTTTGAAAAATATGATTTTGATAATCTAGTTCTCGCTTTAAAATCTTCTCATCCTTTAGTGTGTTTAGAAGCATATCGCATGGCATCTAAAAAATATTCATACCCTCTTCATATAGGTGTTACAGAATCAAGTATTAAGGATGTGGGACTAATTAGATCAACTGTAGGACTTGCTCCTTTACTTTTAGAAGGTATTGGTGATACTATTAGAATTTCTTTATCAGATGATCCTCGTGAAGAAGTAATAGCTGCGAAAAGATTATTACATGATGTTGGATTATATGATGATTACTATACTTTAATATCTTGCCCTACTTGTGGCCGCACGCAAGCCAATACTAAAAAAATTGCCACTAGTGTTATGAATTTGCTTGAAAAATATAATAAAAACATAACTGTTGCGGTAATGGGTTGTGTTGTTAATGGTGTTGGAGAAGGAAAAGCTGCTGATATTGGCATTGCTTGTTGTGGTAATAAGAAATATGTCATATTTAAGGATGGCGAAATATTAAAAAGAACCGATTTAAATAATCTTCTTATTGATTTTGAAGAAGAAATCAAAAAAATGTAAACCAAATGAAAGTCACTCATAAAATATTATGGGTGATTTTTTTAATGGATATTCTTACTTTTCTTTTTATCAAAAATTTAAATATTAATAAAGGAATCAAATTAGCCAAAGAAAATGGTGTTGATTTTTCTTTAAAAGAAGCAGAAATTATTGTTCCCTTTTTGAAAAATAATGCTCATCTAGTTTCATTAGAACATAAAAAAGAGTTATTAGACAAAATAAAACCAAATGTAAACGAAATTACATTTGGTAAAATACAACAATTACTTAAAAATTTACACTTTTAAAAGAGTTTTTCTTGAGCCTTCTTTTTCTCTTTTATATTTTTCTTAATTATTTTTTCTTTGTGTTCTTTTTTGGCTTTTTCAACAGCTTTTTTGATTTTCTTCTTATATCCTGGTTTGACTTTTGTTGTCCTAACTTTTGCTATTTCTTTTTTGATTTGTGCTTTTAAGACATCACTTTCTTTTTTAGGCTTAGATGAAGGATTAAATGATGAAACTTGTTTTAAAGTATCGTTTCTTAATACAAAATAATCAAAATTTAGGCCATTTTGTATCAATTTATTGATTTTATTCATATCTTCATCATTATAGAAAATATAAGAATCACCTGTATTTTGGTTTCTGCCAGTTCTTCCTGCACGATGATAATAGTAGTCTAAATCATAAGGTAGATCTAAGGAAATAACTGTAGATACATGTTCTAAGTCTATACCTCTTGAAGCAATATCGGAACAAATAACTAGATTGAATTCCCCATTGTTGATTCTTCGCATCATAATTTTACGTTCACGCGATTCCATGTTTCCATTAATTATTGAACAAGGAATTCCTTCTTCATTTAATTTTTTATA
This sequence comes from Erysipelotrichaceae bacterium, assembly GCA_022772105.1. Classification (GTDB taxonomy): domain Bacteria; phylum Bacillota_I; class Bacilli_A; order RFN20; family CAG-449; genus UBA3210. Next base: position 23,131 of record JALFBO010000106.1, read on the forward strand.
AACCATTTCTACACGTGTCTTTTCGGAAGCAAAAACCATTGTAAAATAAGGTTGTTTTATTTTTAGAAAAGATATTAATTGTTCAATAATATCTTTATGTTTTATGTTAACTAAATGATGAGAAACATTACGATTTACCTTAATTTTTCTATCAATATCAATTATTTCTTCCGCTTTTACAAATTTGTATGTGTCGGCGATTAAATGCTCTTTCATCGTCGCTGTAAATACAAGGCGTTGACTTGGTGAAATGGTTGAAATAAGCGCATCAATTTCTTCAATATATGAATTATCAATTAACATATCGGCTTCATCTAAAACGATTGTTTTTATCGCGGAACAATCTTTTCTCTCTTTAATAAATAAATCAAAGAGACGTCCTGGTGTACCGATTAATAGTTTGGGAAGAGTACCACCAAAAGCTAATTGCTCTAAATTGATGTTTTTATCAGATGAAGAAGATATTTCTTTACATGATAATCCTTCGATTTTATCGCAAATTTTTTTTACAAATTCATATGTTTGATGAGCAAGTTCAACAGTTGGTGAGATAACTAATGCCTGCACTTTATTTAATGTTTTATCGATATTATTTAAAATAGGAATTAAAAAAGCATGAGTTTTTCCAGATCCGGTTTCACTTTTACAAATTAAAGATTTCCCTTTTAATGCTTTGGCTAATACTTTTTCTTGAATAGGTGTCGCTTCAACATATCCGAGTGTAGTTAAAGCATCCACTAATTCTTTATTTAAGTTATACGATCCAAATCTCATGGAAATTACCTCCTATTCTTCTTCGATGCATAGTTCATCTAATTTTGTGATTAATTCATCTTTTGTAACTGTAATTTGTTCTTGATTTAAAAGATTTTTAAGACCAAAAGCATTATTTTTCACTTCATCTTCTCCGATGATCAAGATAAATTTTGCTTGTTTTCTTAATGCTATTTTTATTTGACTTTTAAAGCTTTTTTCTTCAAAATTCATATCGGCTTTGAATCCATTTAAACGTAAATTTTGTAAAGTGTCATAGGCATATGATTCTACATCTTTACCAAGCCATACAACAAATACATCTAAAAAGCATTTGCTATATGTTTCTGGAGAAATCTCTTTTAATAAAGTATTTAATCTTTCAATACCAAAAGCAAATCCAACAGAACTTAATTTAGGTCCTCCAACTTCCTCTACAAGGTTGTCATAATGACCACCTGCGCCAATTGCGCCTAGATTAGTACCTTCTTTAGAGATGAAGTGGAATTCAAAAACAACGTGTGAATAATAATCAAGTCCTCTAACTAAAGAATCATCAATTTCATATTCGACTCCTTGATTATCTAATAATGTTAATATCTCTTGAAAATATTTTTTGCTGTTTTCATTCAAAAAATCGCCCATTTTTGGTGCATCTTTAATTATTTCTTGATCGTCTTTGTCCTTACAATCTAATATTCTTAATGGATTTATCTTATATCTTCTTTGGCAATCTGGACACATCGTGTCAATTTTTGAAGAAAAATATTCCTTTAAAGCTTCTTTATAGGCGTTACGACTTTCTTCATCACCAATAGAATTAATCTTTAAAATAACATGAGAAAAACCAATCATCTTTAAAGAATTATATCCTAATGTAATTGTTTCCGCATCAGAATAAGGAGATGAAACTCCAACATTCTCTACCCCCATTTGATTAAATTGACGATAGCGACCTGCTTGTGGCCTTTCATAACGGAAAGTAGGACCATAATAAGACAATTTTAAAGGTAAATCTTTAGTTGCATATAGTTTATTAGTTACTATAGCTCTCATTACTCCTGCTGTCCATTCCGGACGTAAAGTTATGGAGCGTCCACCTTTATCTAAAAATGTAAACATTTCCTTAGTAACAATGTCACTACTTTCTCCAGCAGAACGAGCAAATAATTCAGTAGTTTCATATACTGGAACTGAAATAGGATTATAACCATAGATAGAAGCGATTTGTTTTAGTAATGAAGCAATTTTTTCAATATTTTCTTGATCTTCATAAAATGCATCATATGTACCTCTTTGTGGTTGATAGATAGGCATATTTGTTCTCCTTTCTAATTATGTACTAATTATATACTAAATAAATACTAACTTATCTTTTTTATATTAAAAAAGTTTAAAAATTCTTTTGGAACAGGGGCGATAAACTTGTAGTGTTTATCTTTCTTTAGTGGATGATCAAATTCTAAAATACGACAATGAAGTCCTAAACGATGTAATGGATCATTAAGCGAATCATATTTATCGTCTCCAACAACTTGGTGTCCTAGATCCTTCATATGAACTCTAATTTGATTTTTTCTACCAGTATCAATATTAATTTTTACTAAAGAATAGATATCTTTTTCATGAAGAACTTGATAGTGAGTAATGGCTTTTTGTCCTTCTTTATCATGAGTTGAATACATTAAATTTGTTTTCGTGGACATTAAATATGAAGTATAATTTCCCTCTTTTTTACTAAAAGGGCCTCCCTCACAAACAGCAATATATTCCCTTTTTTGAATTTGATTATTCCAATCCTTTTGCATCGCATCTTTGAATGCTTCATTCTTGGCAAACATCAAGATACCACTTGTTTCTTTATCAAGTCGATGAAGTACAAAAATACGATTCTTTGGATCATCTAAACGGACATATTCGTTTACATAACGATATGCTGTATCTTCCTTTTCTTTGTCAGTAGCAATGCTTAAAAGTCCTGCTTGTTTATTAATTACTACTAGATCTTCATCCTCGTAGATTATTTTTATTTTATCTTTTATAGAAGGTGCTCCTTTAGCGGAAGAAGTTTTAGAAATACTAACAATATCTCCAATAACCAGTTGATAATCAAACTTGCTTGTTGGAATATCATTAACAAGTATTTGTTTTCTAGCAAGAAGAGCTTTGATATTATTACGTGAAAATTGCTTATAATTTCTTAATAAGAATTCCATTAAAGGAAGAGGATAATTAACTTTAATCTCTTTTCCTATTTTTATATCATTTTTAAATTTGTAATCCTTTTTTAAAGTAGTGGAAGGTTTTTTATTTATTTTCTTACTATTTTTTTTCATTAATGAGTCGCCCTTTCAATACTATATACCCCATCAACATTCACAAGACTACTAATTATATTTCTTAACCTAATAGCGTCACTAACTAAGATGGTTACATTAATTGTGGAAGTTAATGTTTGAGGGTGAGATTTAGCGTTAATCTTTGTACTTACTACTTTTAATTGAGACAACGTGTTTAGAATATCCATTAATAGATTTTCTCTATCCGATGCTTTAATTTGTAATTCGACAGGACAATTAATAAATGTCGCAGAGGGATTCCACTCTACATCGATTGTTCGTGAAGGTTGTTTTAAAACATTTTTACAATCCGCTCTATGAATTTTTACGCCTTTTCCTTTAGAAATATAACCAATGATATTATCTCCTGGAATTGGTGAACAACAAGAAGATAAAGAACATAAAATATTTGGTGTTCCTTTAACTAATACAGCTTGGTTAGATATAGGTCCAATTTCTCTATTTGTATTTTTCTTTACTAAAGTTTCAATATAATCTTCTTTCTTTAAACCTAATTCTTTAGTTACATCAGATGGTTGCGTATTTTTTGTAGCTACACTTATGTATAAATCTTCCAAAGTCGTACAATCAAAATGATTTAGGATTTCTTGTGTAATAAGTGTTTCCATTTTTTGCTCGTTAATATCGAAATCTTTAAAATGCTCACAAAGAGATTCTTTTCCCTTTGTAATATTAGTTTCTCTTAAAAAATCGGCATTTTTCTTTAATAAATATTTTCTAATATGCGATTTGGCTTGATTGGTCTTAACAATTTTAAGCCATCCTTCATTTGGACCATTAGATGTTTTTGATGTTTTAATTTCAACAACATCTCCAGTTTTTAACTCGGTAGAAAGAGGAACTAAAGTATTATTTACTATTGCTCCAACTGCGGAATCTCCTACTTTAGTATGCACTTTATATGCAAAATCTAATGGTGTAGAACCTGTTGGTAAATCAATTACTTTGCCATGTGGAGTAAAACAATATATGTTAGCTTCGAAGATATCCTTCATTAAAGTATTCATATATTCAGTTGCATCATCTTCTTTATTGGACATAGATACAAATTCTGAGAACCAATGAAGTTTTTCCATAACTTCTTTTTGTTCCTTTTTAGGATCGTATTTTTCTCCTTCTTTATATCTCCAGTGGGCAGCAACACCACCTTCGGCAATTTCATCCATATGTTTAGTTCTAATTTGAACTTCTAAAATAATGCCATCATTATCGATAATAGTCGTATGAAGCGATTGATACATATTTGGCTTTGGAACCGCGATATAATCTTTAAATCTACCTGGTAAAGGCTTAAATTCAGTATGAATAATTCCAAGAATTTCATAGCAATTTAGTTCCGTTTCCGTTATAATTCTAAGCGCCATAATATCGTAGATTTGGTCGAAAGTATACTCTTTTGATATTAATTTTTTATAGATGCTATATGGATGCTTTACCCTAGCAGAAATTTCAAAAGGAATATCAGTTTTTAAAATAATATCTGCGATTTTCTTTTGTAATTTTTTTATTTGAATTTCTCTATTACTTAAGTTTTTATTTAAATAATCTTGAATTTCATTCCATTTTTCAGGATTTAAATACATTAAACATAAATCTTCCAATTCTCCTTTTATGGAGTTTAGACCTAGTCTATCTGCGATTGGGCAATAAACTTCTAATGTTTCTTTAGCAATGCGTATTTTTTTCTCTGGTGTTTGAAATTCTAAAGTACGCATATTATGGAGTCGATCCGCAAGTTTAATTAAAATGACGCGGATATCTTTCGCCATACCTAAAAATATTTTTCTATGTCCTTCGGCGACAAAATCTTTATCCTGTCTTCTTTTATGTGATAAAGCTTTAATTTTGGTTAAGCAAAAGACCATTTCGGCAATATCATCGTTAAAAACAGAGCTTAATTCTTCTTTTGTTACTTCACAATCTTCAATAGTGTCATGTAATAATCCTGCGGCAATTGTGGAAGGACCAGCTTGAAGAGATGCAAGTATATAAGCAACTTCGATTAAATGGGTGATATAAGGATCCCCTGATTTTCTTAGTTGACCTGCATGTTTCTCATCCGCGTATTTATATGCTTGATCAATTAATTCAATATCTTTTGTATTATGAATATAGTGAGAATATAGTTCCTTGACATCTTCATAAGAATGTCCAAGTTTATTCATATTAATCTTCCTTTACATCATCAAGCATTAGGCAATGCAAATTGTAATCTTTTAATTTTTCAACACCAGGTAAAGCAGTTAGTCCAATAAGAGCAATTATTCCCACTACTTCTCCTCCAAGGCTTTGAACAAGATTAATCGCTGCTTCCATAGTGCCTCCTAGTGCAATAATGTCATCAATAATAACTACTTTTTGACCTTTCTTTACTGCATCTTTATGCATGCACAAAGTATCAATACCATATTCTAATTCATATGAATATTCGATGGTTTCTCTTGGTAACTTACCTTTTTTTCTAATTGGAGCAAATCCAACGCCAAGTTTTGTGGCAACTGGACACGCAAACATAAAGCCACGAGATTCAGGACCAACAACTAATTCTGCTCCCATTTCTAAAGCTAATTTTGCCATTTGTTCAACAGTATAAAGATAAGCTTTTCCATCTTGTAGTAATGGAGTTATATCTTTAAACATAACTCCTTTTTTAGGCCAATTTGGTTTTATTGCAATATATTCTTCTAAATTCATAACAAAAATCTCCTTCAAGCAACAATAATATTATAATCTAAACTGTCTTTTATCTAAAGATAAATTTTCTATTTTTCACTGTAACAATTAAAATATAGGCGCATAATCTAGTTTAGGTGATAAAATGTATCGATCTTTCTTTTCCCCATTGTACGGATATGGGATTAATAGGCAAGTAATGCCTTCTTTTTATAGAACATTTAGAAGTGTTGTTCCTCAACCTAGAGTCTCTTCCTTTTCTATAGAAAAAATCATATCTAGAACGCAAAGAAGTATAAATACAATCAATCAAATAATTCCACTTTACAAACAAGTTAAGCCTATTTATAACCAAGGAAAAAATATGGTAAAAACAGTGGCTACTTTTATCAATAAATCGTTTGGCCAAAACGCTACAAGTTCATCTTCATCATCAAAAAATGAAACTTCTTCTTCCTTCCGCTTTAACGATGAAAAAAATAATCCATTTTTCCGTTAAAAAAAGAGTAATTTCTTACTCTTTAATTAGTTCATAATATTCTTCATTTTGCTTTAATAAAGATTCTCTTTTTTCTTGCACTAAGAGATTATTTGAAAGGATATGTTCATTTATTTTTATGAGTGAGATGTATTTTTCTTTAAATACATCACTCTTTTCTCTTCTTAAAAAATATCCATATTTTAAATCTAATTCACCTAATTCTTTTTTATTTTTAGAAAAAAGTAATATTTCATAAAAATGATCTTCAAAAACAATTTCTTCCTTTTCAGGATAAAAACCTATAGATAATAAATACTCGCGTAATTGAAATTCACAACCTTGAGGTGATAAAAGTAGAAAAGTTGCATTTTTTGCTTTTTCTTCATCATTTTTGATAATATTTTTTATTAAATCTCCTCCCATGCCACATATGATTAAAGTCTTATATTTTTTGGTATCGCAATTAGATATACCGTCGCATAAAGAAGTTTCAATCTTGGAAGAAAGTTGTTCTTCTTTGATGCGAGAAGTTAAATTTTCATAAGGGCCTTTTTTATTATCTGATGCATATCCATAAGGGATAATATGATTTTTTATAAGATATGAAATTAATAATCCATGATCTGCACCAATATCCGCAGCTGGAACATCTTTGGGAACTAAGGAGGCGATTTTTTGTAACCTATTAGATAAATTCATCCTTATTTATCTCTATAATCTCCAAAGCGTTTAGAGCGGACTGGATGTCTTAATTTTCTGATAGCTTTAGCTTCAATTTGTCTAATTCTTTCTCTTGTTACACCAAATTCTTTGCCTACTTCTTCTAAAGTGCGAGGTCTTCCATCATCTAAGCCATATCTTAAACGAAGAACTCTTTCTTCTCTATCAGTTAAATCTTTCATAACTGAATAAAGTTCATCTTTTAATAATGATTTAGTGGTAAATTCAGAAGGAGATTGTGTTTCTTTATCTTCGATAAAATCACCAAGATGAGAATCATCTTCTTCACCGATTGGAGTTTCTAAAGAAACAGGATCTAAAGCGATTTTTTCAATTTCTCTAATTCTTTCTGGAGATAAACGTGAAGCAGGATCCATACGATCAGAAATTTCTTGAGCGGTTGGTTCTCTACCTAATTCTTGGATTAATGAACGTTTATAACGTGTAATCTTGTTAATTGTTTCGACCATATGAACTGGAATTCTAATAGTTCTCGCTTGATCAGCGATAGCTCTTGTGATAGCTTGACGAATCCACCATGTCGCATAAGTTGAGAATTTGAAACCTTTTGTGTAATCAAATTTTTCAACAGCCTTGATTAAGCCTAAATTACCTTCTTGAATTAAATCTAAGAAAAGCATACCTCTACCTACATAGTGTTTAGCGATGGAAACAACAAGTCTCAAGTTAGCTTGTGTTAATTCATTTTTTGCATCTTCATCACCAAGTAGAATCTTCTTTGCTAATTCAATTTCTTCTTCTGAAGAAAGAAGTCTAACTCTACCAATTTCTTTTAAGTACATTTTGACAGGATCATTAACTTTAACAGTATCATCAACGATGTTATCATAGTCAAAATCGCTATAAGGAACTTCTTCTTCATCTTCCATATTAAAATCAGAATCGTCATCTAGGAATGCTTCTGACATATCCTCATTTACTTTAGAAGCATCGAACTCTAAATCATCTAAATTTGAGACTTCATCTTCATCAGACTCTACTTTGATATTTTTGTTCTTAAAAAACTCTATTAATGATTCAATATCTTCATCAGATAAATCTAGGTGAGCGGTTGCTTCTAATAAATCTTCTTGTTGGATGCTTTTTTCTTTTTTTCCAATTTCTAAAAATCTTTTCTTAATTTGATCTAATGTTTCATCCTTTACCTCAAAATCATCGGCATCGACCTTGATATTTGGAATATCAGAATATTCATCGGAATCAAAATCATCATCGTCTTCGTCAAATATTTCTTCTTCTTCTAATTCTCTTTTTTTCATAAAATTTTTCCTTTCCCATCTAGATTAATAATTCTTCTAATGTAATTATCTTATTTGTTGTTTTTTATATTGATCATAAATTGAAGCTTTCTCACGGGGGCTTTTCCCAAAAGTATTTTGTGATAAAGTTTTATCCATGTTCTTTTTATTAACAGCGATTTCATAAGTTTGTAAAACTTCATCTAATGCTTCTTTTGAATAAGGGGCAAGATTTTGATTTTTTCCACTTATAGATAATTCTAAAATCGTATTTACTAGTATTTCTTCGTTTTTTGGATTTTGTTGTTGTATTTTTGTAATTAAATCAGCAATATCAAATTTATTATTGCTTATTGTATCTTGTATATATTCCCAAATTTGACCATATACATCATCGATAAAATATTTATTTCTTCTTCGATAATCTTCAATTGCTTCATCACTAGTTAAAAGAAAATGCATAATTTGCTTTTCAGCATTTTGAATACGGTTTAAGACTCTTTTAGTTTCTTTTTTCTCAAAGAATGCTTTTTGAGTCATTTGATATTCTTCTTTGTCTATATTTTTTTTAACTAAAGAAAGAAGTGTGCTTTTTTCAATCCCTGTATATTGACTAATTTTATTGATGAAAATATCTTGTTCTAAATTATCATTAATGTTCGATACATAGGATATTAGTTCTGAAGCGAATTTTTTTCTATCTTCAATTGTCTTCAATGGATTTTCTTTTTTGTAATATTCAAAAACAAAATCATATTTTGAAAATAAATTATTTAATAATTCTTTTAATGCGATAGGACCTTTTCTTCGTAGAATCTCATCTGGATCATCTTTTATTTCATCATAATTAACAATACGATAATTTAATTGTTCTTTATCAAGTATATCACACATTTTAATCATCGCGTGTTGCCCTGCATCATCCCCGTCAAGACATAAGCGAATTTCTACATTTAATTTACGTAATAACTTGGCATGAAATGGTGTAAAAGCAGTACCCATCAATGCTACACATGATTTAATACCAACCTGATAAAGAGCAAATACATCCATAAATCCTTCTACTACATAGACATATCCCTCTTTTTTTGCTTCGTTTTTAGCATTTTGATAATTATATAATATTTTTGATTTATTAAATAAAACTGTATTTGGAGAATTGACATAT
>JALFBO010000147.1 GCA_022772105.1 Erysipelotrichaceae bacterium
ATCATTATCGCATCGCAAGAAGTTTCTTCTATGATTCTTATCGCATCATCTAAACTTCTTATATCACCATTAGCAATAAGAGGAATAGAGATTGCTTCTTTTGCTTTTCTAATCCACGAATAAGAAGCATTACCTGCATAATACTGACTTCTTGTTCTTCCGTGAACTGCAATAGCACTTACTCCTGCTTTTTCTAATATCTTACATGTTTCTACCACATTGATAGAATCTTCATCCCATCCTAATCTAATTTTACATGTGACTGGTTTAGTGCTTACTTCTACTACGCCTTTAATCGCTTCAAATAGTTCTTCTTCTCTTCCTTTTTTTAGCCAAGAAGAACCGGCATTTTCTTTTACTACTTTAGGAACAGGACAACCTAGATTTATATCTAAAATATCAAAGTTAGCTCTTTGACAAAGAATTTTAGCTCCCTCTTTTAAAGAGGAAGGAGATCCTCCAAATAGTTGAATAGCTAAAGGATGTTCGTCCTTATCATCCTTAATCATTTCAAATGTTTCCTTATTAGAATAAATCAAAGCAAAATCTGAAATCATTTCGGATACGACTAAGCCACATCCAAATGGCTTAAGTAATTTTCGATATGCAAGATTAGTAATACCTGCCATTGGGGCTAAAACGATATTTGATTCTAATTCAACATTTCCTATTTTTAACTTTTTCATATAAACACAAAAAGAAAGAGGAACTATTATTCCCCTTCCTTATCATCCTTCTTTTCTTCATCGTTATAAGCATTCTTCACAAATGCATTTATTTGTTCTTCTTGCTTATCTTCTTGTTTAGAAGAATCTTTCTTTGGTTGTAATGCATAGTCAGGCATTTTTCTATTCTTTAATAGATAATCGATTTCTTCTGAATTCAATGTTTCAAATTCTAATAATGTTTCCGCAATTAAGATAACATCATCTTTATTTTCTTTGATAAGATTGACTGCTTTTTCGTGAGCGTCTTCAATAATCTTTCTTACTTCCTTGTCAATTTCATTTGCTACATTGCCAGAGAAATTCTTTTGATTAGAAGTATAATCTCTTCCTAAGAAGACAGAACCAGTATTTTTTTCATATTGAATAGGGCCAAGTGATGACATACCATATTCAACGACCATAGCGCGAGCAATTTCAGTTGCTTGTTCAATATCGTTAGATGCTCCTGTAGATATTTCATTGAAGAAAACTTCTTCGGAAGATCTTCCACCTAAGAAACCTACAATACGAGCTGATAGTTCATCTTTGGACATTAAGAAACGATCATTTTCTGGCGCAGATAAGACATATCCTCCCGCCATTCCACGAGGAACAATGGTAACCTTTTGTACTTTGTCACTGCATTCAAGTTTTAATCCGATGATCGCATGTCCTGCTTCATGATATGCAACAGTCTTTCTTTCTTTTTCTGTTAAGCGTTTTGATTTCTTTGCAGGTCCGGCAATTCTTCTATCAATTGCTTCATCTACTTCAACAATAGAAATTGTATCTTTCTTAGCTCTAACTGCAAGAATTGCGGCTTCATTAACAACGTTTGCTAAGTCAGCTCCTGACATACCGATAGTTCTACGAGCAACATTTTCCCAATCGACAGTGTCATCAAATTTCTTATTTCTTGAATGAACTTTAAGTATTTCTTCTCTACCTTTTTTATCAGGTAAACCAACTGTAATTTGACGATCAAATCTTCCCGCTCTTAGAAGGGCTGGGTCAAGAATGTCGCTTCTATTTGTCGCGGCAATTACAATAATACCAACATTATCTGCAAATCCGTCCATTTCAACTAATAGTTGGTTTAAAGTTTGTTCTCTTTCGTCATTTCCTCCACCAAGTCCTGCTCCTCTTTGTCTACCGACAGCATCAATTTCATCGATAAAGATTAAACATGGTGCAGTTTGTTTAGCTTTTCTAAACATATCTCTAACTCTACCAGCACCAACACCGACAAACATTTCTACAAAGTCAGAGCCTGAAATAGAATAGAAAGGAACTCTTGCTTCACCAGCAACTGCTTTAGCAAGTAATGTTTTACCAGTTCCAGGTGGGCCTACTAATAATAAACCTTTAGGTAATTTAGCCCCCGCTTTAGCGTACTTATCTGGATGTTTTAAATAGTCAACTAGCTCCATCATCTCTTCTTTTTCTTCTTCGCAACCTGCGACGTCGGAGAATCTAACTGGAGTATTGTCTTCTCTTCTTGCTCTTGACTTATTAAAATCCATAGCTTGGTTATTAGATTTAGAAGCTGCCGCTCCCATTCTTGAAACTAAGAATAGAACAAGTCCTAATCCTACTACAACAAGAAGAATCATTGGGAAATAATCAGTCCAGAAATTAGAAGCATTAGGATTTACAATAGCATAATTACTTGATGTAAAATAATGATTTCCTTTTGAGTCTAATCTATTTTCAAATACATAAGCTAAGAAATCTTTATTGTCATCCGTTCCCGAAATACGAGATGAGAATGAATAAATAACATTCTTTGTTGTTCCATTTGAAGATGTGATTTGGCCTTTATAAGAACCGGATATATCAATAAAATCACTGTAATAAGTTACTGAAATTTTAGTAAAGTCTTTTGTCCATAACACGGAACGTTCAACCTTTGTCTTCCATTCTGAATCAGAATCAGAACCAATTCTAGTAGTAATAATTTCACCTTCAGAAAATGATGCTCTATTACTAGATCCTTGTGAAAAGACTAATGATATAACAACGATAATTCCAATAATAATAACATAAGGCATTATGAAACTTATCCAGGATGTCTTTTTCTTTTTCATTTGTAACCTCCTTTTTGAAATTCACATTAAATTATTTATAATTAATGTGGTATCATTTTACCACAAACTTAATTTTATTTACTAGCATTTTTTGACTTAATGAATTAGTTAAAGGTAAATAAACAACATTTCCATTTTTATCGAGTACAATAGGATACTTTTTTCTTTTGTTTAAAGGGACTTTTTCATCCTTTAAAACCTTATTTACCTTCTTAAACATTTCTCCAATTTTCACTTTATCCCCTTTTTTAACATTCCTAAATGTAAGAGGATAAGAAGAAGGATAAATTTTAAGTGGATACAAGTCCCCTGTAAAGTCGCAAGAAAATTCTTTTGTATCTAGTACACTTGGTTCATTCATAATATATTCATATTCATAAGAATAATCCATTTTACTAATGACAAAAAAGTCGTATTCCTTAATCAACTGATAGTCTTTTCCAATGCTAACCCTAGCGCTAGCTTTACTACTTTGTAACGTTTTTCTTATCTCCATAACTTTAGTATATGAAAGATTGAAGGAAGATAATTTATTTTTTTTATTAATCAAAGAAAAAAAGTACATTGCAAAAGTGGTTTCATCAAGTTTTAACACTTCTTCTACTTTGATTTTTTCTTTTGCTAAGAGTTCTTCAACTTTGTCTTTGATCTTCTCTAGTTCATCATTTCTTGTTTCTATTTCCTGAAGAATTAAATTTAATTCTTCATCGCTTAGCTTTTCTACAATCTCATGCCTAATTTTATTTCGCGTATATTTAGTATTTAAATTGCTTGAATCAAGAGAAAAAGGAATATTGTTTTTTTGACAATACGCTAATAACTCGTTCTTTCTATATGATAATAAAGGTCTAACTACTTTCATGTCATTAATTGTAGTTATCTCTTTGATTCCATAATAAGAAACGATTGCCCCTCTTTTTTTCTGCATCAGATAAGTTTCAATAAGATCATCCTTATGATGAGCCACTATTAAAGAGGAAGCTTTTTCCTTAGTGTATACTTCCTTAAAAAACGCATAACGAACGTCTCTTGCCCATGCTTCAAAGTTTCCTTTTTTAGATGAGAAATATGCTTCTTTAACGTAACATTGCACATTGTGTAAAGCACAAAATGATTTAACCATATCCTCTTCTTTATCTGATTCTTTTCGGGTGTGATAATTAACAAAAGCGACAACAAGAGAACAATTTTTCTCTATCATCATTGATAAAAGAGCCATTGAATCAGGGCCTCCTGATACGGCAACAACATATTTATTTTTATTCTCGTATTGCACTTCTTCTCACCACTTTTCTTAGGAAATTATATTATAAGTGAGATACTTTTTCATCATTTCTTACTATTTTTAGCACAATTAGTGTTCTATCATCTTCAAGGGTTCGATGGGAAGAAAGGTAATCAAACAAATAATCGATGATCATATCATCATCTTGACCACTATAGAAGCGGAAAAATCTTTCTATCTCTTTATCAAGATTTTCTTTAAAACCATCGCTTAGTTGCACAAATATATCATTTGGTTCTATTTGCCCAATATATGGTTCAACTTCAAGAATTGAGATTATCCCAACAGGAGGAAATATCTGACTTATTTTAACAACTTCCCTATTTCGTATTAAGAAAGTAGGATAAGATCCATATTGATAAGAATAATAATTACCATTTACTAAATCAAATTTTAATAGGTCGAATGTGGAATATATCTCTTCATAAGTTTTTCCTTTAATAAACGCATTTAAACAAGTGATAATCTCTCTTTCTGAAGAAGATAAGTATTTCATATGTAAATATAAAGAAGCTACATATTTTGCAATTTGTTTTGATGTTTTATTATGTCCCATTCCATCTACTAATAAAGAAGAAAATATATTCTTTTCCTCAATAAATAAATTATAATCGCCATTTTCTCCATCTTTAAAAGCAGAAGAAAATGAATAGCTCTTAACTCTAAATTTATTAGCTTTTGTTTCTTCTTTTGTGTTAAGCAAATTCATCATCTTTTGAAGAGGCTCCTTAAAGAAAGATATTTCCTTATTAAAAAGACGTTTATGTTCCTTCTTCATATAATAATCGTCGTCTTTTTCCTCTTTTTTATCGAATTCATCTTTACTAAGAAGATCAAGCAGTTCATCAAAGCTGTTTAAAATATTAACGAATTGCAAAGTATAATTATTGTATTCTCTTATTTTCTTTTCTTCGCTTTGCATAATAAATATGCGAAATTTCTCTAACATATTTTCATTAAATAATAAGCTCACCAAAAAGGAAACCACCCCGATATAATAAGATGATGATAAATAGAATAAATTAT
>JALFBO010000166.1 GCA_022772105.1 Erysipelotrichaceae bacterium
CAAATACCTTTTCATAATTCTCCTTTAAAAAGAAGAAAGGAAAAAGAGTTTTCTTCTTTATTTTCCTCCTCTTTTAATGAATTAAAAAACGCAAGCAAATAGCGTATTAGTTTCCACTTGATTCATAGCAATATAAACCTACATTAAATAATTTAACTCCAATAAAATTAAATAATAAACTCATCGCACATATCGTAACAATCAAGATATAAACATTTGGAAATATGTCGCAAAATCCAAAGATAATATATTGAGTCGGTAATGTCATTATAAGGACAAAAGGAATAATGAATAATAACATATACTTAATAGGCGTTGCTTTATTATAAATGCTTAATGGGTATTTTGCATAATCAGAAAAATTATAAACTCCTGACATGACTTGTCCTGATCTTTTTGTCCATAATGCGATAGAAGATGTAATTAATTTTAGTCCCGTGATTATTGCTGAGCCAAAAGTTAAACAGATAATATACCTAAAAATTATTTTATGCAACTGCATATTTAGGATGAAATGAAAGAAAATCCACCTTTTATGGATAAAGATTTTAAGGTATAATAAAGACGAATAATTTAGGAGGTTCTTATGGCAAAAGATAGCGATTTAAATTTATACAATAAAACTATTTATCAAATTTTCCCTCGTCAATATTCTTCCACTCATGACTTCAAGGGAGTAGAAAAGGATTTACAAAGAATTAAAGACTTAGGTAGTGACATTGTCTATTTATTACCTATTCACCCTATTGGACAAGTTCAAAAAAAAGGAGAACTCGGTTGTCCTTATTCTATCAAAGATTATTCTAAAATTCTTGATGAACTAGGAAGTGAAAAAGATTTGAAATCCTTGATTAACAAAGTCCATGAATTAGGAATGAAAATTATTATTGATGTCGTTTATAATCATACATCTCGTGATTCATACTTACTACAAACTCATCCTGAATTCTTTGTTCATGATGAAAATAATTCCATCGTTAACAAAGTAGCAGAATGGTCAGATGTTGCTGATTTAAACTATGAAAATAAAGACCTTCATAAAGTCTTGATTTCCTATTTAGTTAAATGGACTAAGATGGGAATAGATGGATTTAGATGCGACGTATGCTCATTAGTTCCTTTTGCCTTTTGGAAGAAAGCACGAAAAAGATTACAAAAAATCAATCCTGATTTAATTATGTTAGGAGAAACGGTAGATAAAGGATTCGTTAAATGGCTCAAGAGTAAGGGTTATCCAGCGATGAGCGATAACAAATCATTAGAAGTATTTGATGTCATCTATGATTATGATATAAGACCATATCAAGAAAAATTCTTAAAAGGTGAAATAAGTGTTAATAAATACCTTATTCAAGTTTCTAAACAACTAAAAACCATAAAAGGTATCAAAGCTCGTTGTATTTGTAATCACGATTTACCTCGTGTTTCTTCGTATAAAGATGAAAGAAGTTTTGTACGTCAAGCCACATCATTAACTTATTTTATCAAAGGAACAAACTTCGTTTATGCAGGAGATGAAACAGCTTCTACCCATCTTCCTTCATTATTTGATTATGATGAAGTAGATTGGAGTGACTACAATAAATATAATATGGTAGATTTGCTTAAAACTCTTATTGCATTAAAGAAAAACGTTATATTTAAAGATGGAAATATGGAAATAATGAAATCTCCTACTAATGTCGCTATTATCAAGTATACTTTAAATTCTTCAACTTGTTATGGTATCTTTAACTTTACATCTAAGCGTAAAAAGGTGAAACTCGATATTTCTTCTTTAAATGTTACTAACATTATCACTAACCAAAATGTAGAAATTAGCGATTCTTTAATTATCAAAGATGAACCAATCATATTCATGCTAAATAAGTAAAATAAAACACTTAGTTTCACATTATAGTCAACTAAGTGTTTTTTCTTATTCTAATTCAAATGCACCTGTATATAATTGATAATATTTACCCTTTTCTTTAATTAGTTGTTCGTGAGTGCCACGTTCGATGATCCTACCATGTTCTAATACAACGATAACATTAGAATTTTGTACCGTAGAAAGACGATGAGCAATCACAAATACAGTTCTTCCTTTCATAAGTTCATCTGTACCTTTTTGCACTAATAATTCTGTTCTTGTATCGATAGATGAAGTCGCTTCATCTAAGATCATCACTGGTGCATTATTAACTGCAGCACGAGCGAT
>JALFBO010000172.1 GCA_022772105.1 Erysipelotrichaceae bacterium
ACGACAATTATTTTTTTGTTTATCAATTAATTTATTGACTATTATATAAAATATAATATATAATCAAACCGTATGTGGAAAGTATTGGAGGTGTTTATATACTATGAAAAGAACATATCAACCAAGTAAAAGAAAACATGCTAACACTTGCGGTTTCCGTGCTAGAATGGCAACACCAAACGGACGTAAGGTCTTAGCTAGACGTCGCTTAAAAGGTAGAAAACAAATTTCTGCTTAAGCTAAATTTTACTAAAGCCACTCCGTAAAGGTGTGGCTTTTTATAAAAGAGATATGAAAGTAAAAAATAGAGTTAAATCTCATCAAGATTTTCAAAAGGTTATAAACGCAAAAAATTCAGTAGCGAATAAAACATATGTCTTGTATCACAAAGAAAACGATTTAGGTTATTCGCGCATAGGTATATCCACATCTAAAAAATTAGGTAATGCGGTAATTCGCGGACGAATTAGGAGACAAGTTCGTGTAATTGCCAAGGCTGTTATCGGTCTTGAGAATAGTGAAGATTATGTCATCATTGTTAGGAAAGAATATTTAAAAGGAGACTTTCTAAAAAATCAAGAGGAACTGAGACAGTTGTATATAAAAACAAAAAAAGACTTCTAGGAGGAAAAGTTACAAATGAAGAAAAAAAGTAAAATATTCAGCGTATTAGTTGCTTTGTTTATTGTTGCTACTAGTTTGTCTTCATGTACAAAATCATTCTGTTCTGTACGTGATAAAGCTTCCATGCTCGCTGCACTAGATGTAGTTGAAGAAGGAAAGGAAACTCAAACTGAAACAATTAATGAAGGAGCAAAACAAGAAGGATATTTATTACCATCTGATGAATTTTTAGCAGCATGGGAAGTAAAAATCAATAATTACGCAAATGCGTTAATTGAAAGTTCTTCTAAGTTAAGTTCATCAAATGAACAAGATGTAGCATACGCTAAAGCAATCGCTAAGTTTGCTGGTAATTATACTATTGGCGCAAACTTAACAGAAATTGATTTCTCTAAAGACAAATTATGGCAAAACTATGATGCATGGATGAAAGAAATCACATATGAAGTAGGTATTGATAAATCTCCTGATCAAAACTATATCGACTATTACAAAAAACAATTTGAATTAAAGATCAATGGAAAGCAAACATGTATTTCACCAACAGACGCTTATATAAGCGGTATTACTCTTGAAGGTAAATCATGGAAAGAAGCTTTCAATATCGGTTTGATCGAAGGCTTATTAGTTTATCCAGTTTCTTGGTTAATCTATACATTCTCTAATGCGTTTGGAGGAAATGGATGGGGCCAATTACTCGCTATTTTAATGGTCACATTAATCGTTAGAGCCATCTTGATTCTTTGTACATTTAGATCAACATTAAGTCAACAAAGAATGACGGCTTTACAACCAGAACTTGAAAAGATTTCTGCTAAATATCCAAATGCAGCAACTAACCCATATGAAAAACAAAGAATGGGTCAAGAACAAATGGCACTTTATAAGAAGTATCATATCAATCCATTTAGTATGATTATCGTTATGCTCTTCCAATTCCCTATCTTTATTGCGGTATGGTCAGCAATGACAGGATCAGCAGTATTAATGGATGGCGTATTATTCGCAAATCAAAAATTTGCTTTATCTTTAGCCGCTAATACTGGTTCAGCATTAGGAAAATTTAATTGGGTTGCAATCTTATTATTCATCGTCATGTCAGTTCTTCAATTCTTATCAATGAAGATTCCTCAATGGTTACAAAAAAGAAGAACTAAAAACGTTGCTAAATTACAAAAGAATCCTACACAAGATAAAAACCAACGTACAATGAATATGGTTTCATATATGATGGTTATCATGATTATATTTATGGGCTTACAATTACCAATCGCTATGACATTCTATTGGACAGTCACAGCTTTAATTGGTATTGCTCAATCTGTAATCACTCAAGCAATTGTAGCGAAGAATAGTAATAAAAAAGAAAAAAAGAAAACAGTTAAATATGTAAAGAAATAAAGGCGGAGAAAAAATGAAGTACGAAGGAAGAACATTAGAAGAAGCATTAGATATTGCTTCTAAAGAAGAATATGTAAATAAAGAAGATTTAGTATATTCTGTAGTCTCAAATGAAGAAGATAAAGTAGAGATTGAAGTATATACAATTGTTGATGTAATAGAATACGCTCAATCATATTTAAAAAATTCTATCGAAGCATTAGGAATAGGATGTAAAGTTAGTCCATCATTAAAGGATGATATTATATGTTTAACAATTGATAGCGATAGAAATCCTTTACTAATTGGAAAAAATGGAAGTACATTACAAGCTTTAAATGAATTAACTCGCATTGCTATTTCAAATCATTTTAAACATAGATATAGAGTATTATTAGATATCAATGGATACAAAGATGATAAATATGATAGAATTGCAAAAATGGCAAGAAGAATAGCACACGAAGTTCAAAAAACACATCAAGATGCAACATTAGATCCAATGCCTGCTGATGAAAGAAGAATTGTTCATAACGCATTAACTAATATGCCAAATATCAAAACAGAATCATCAGGATTTGGAAAAAATAGACAAGTTAATATTATTTACGTTGATTAATAATGAAAATAAAGAGGATATAATTCCTCTTTTATTTTATCTTTTATAGATATAAAATAAGAATATAGACAAAGAAGAAAGAATGTGAGAAAAATGAAAAAATTAAATAAAAAAGGATTTACTATCGTTGAATTATTAGTGGTAATAACTATTATTGGTATTCTTGCCGCAGTAGCTATTCCAACTGTTTCTAGTTTCTTAAAACCAAGTAAAGAAAAACAAGATGAAGCGACAGCGACTAATATTACTTCTTTATTAAACTTAAAAGCATCGGGATTAGATAAAAAAATCGATACTAAGAATTTTAGAATAACAGATGTATTAGATGTAATTAAAGAAGCAAAAATCTCTTTGATTCCAAAAACAGAAAACAAAATATTTGTTGTCGATTACGAAACCTTAAAAGTAACTTTAATTGATCAAGAAAAATTTAAAGATAATGAATCTGCCCAAATTAAAGTTGATGAAAAACACCCAGCTACAGTTACTGTTGGATATAGATGTACTAATAATGAATTTGTTAAAGGTGAATCTCTCATTAAGATGAGAGCATTTAATATTAAAGGTGCTAGTATCAATGGGTATGATATTACCGCAAAAGCATTAACAAATTTTGAAAAGAATTATAATAATAATGTTGCTGGCTTATATCGTTTTAGTAACGGTGCATGCGTAGGATATACATCTTGGGATGATTTAAAGGCTAGAAATGTAATTACAGGAACTAATATTATTTCTAAAGGTACATTAGAAGGTGCAGCTAAAGCAGAACAATTAAAAGGAAATTTAATAATACCATCTTCTGTCACTAGGTTTGAAAAGAATGTATTTAGAGATGCAACAAATCTTGTAAAAATGTATATTCCTGATTCAGTTATTTCTATTTCAGAAGGATTTATAAGAAATTGTAGTGGTCTAACAAATCTATATTATGGTGGAACATACGATAAATTTAGAAAAACAATAATTGCTAATCTTCCAACAAATTATGAAGAAGGTAATTATTGGAGCGCAGGAACAAACATAACCAAAGTCGAATGTTCTGACGAAGATGGAACAATTTAATTTATAGTAAGTGAAACAAATATTTGTTTCACTTTTTTTCATTAATATGTACAATTAAGTTATGTGTAAGAGAAAGTGGTGATATATATGTTAAATACTATTGTATCTTTAATTACTCCACCCCTTAAAGGTGCGGTTGCTCTCATTCGTCTATCAGGAGATATCTCTAAAGAGATAATCGATAATATATTTACAAAAAAAATAGAAAAACCAAATCACGTATATTTAGGATACATTGTAAATAAAAAGACAAACGAAAGAATTGATCAAGTACTAGTTACTTATTTTAAAGCACCTCATTCTTATACAGGTGAAGATTGTGTGGAAATATCAAGTCACGGTTCAATGTTGATTGTTAATCAAATTATTGAATTATGTCTTTCTTTAGGCGCGGTAAAAGCCCAAAGAGGAGAATTTACAATGCGCGCTTATTATTCTGGAAAAATGGATTTAGTGCAAGCCGAAGCGGTAAATGATTTAATAAACGCACAAACTGAGGAAGCAAAAAAATTACATTTATATAGTTTAACTGGGGAAACATCTAAATTGTTAACTCCTATAAAAAATGAACTTGCTGATATTCTTTCTTTAATTGAAGTTAATATAGATTATCCTGAATACGAAGATATTGAACAAATGACTAATGAAAAGATTATCGCTAGTTTAAGCGGAATCTGTAATCAAATTGATGAATTAATAAGCGATGGAAAAAGAAATAAATTGATTTCTCAAGGTATCAAAGTAGCGCTTGTTGGTCGTCCTAACGTTGGTAAATCATCTTTATTAAACGCATTATTAAAACAAGATAAAGCGATTGTTACTTCTATTCCTGGTACAACAAGAGATGTGGTAGAAGGCCAAATCAACGTTAACGGAATCACTTTAAACCTATTAGATACTGCAGGCATAAGAGATACTGATGATATCGTAGAAGAAATAGGTGTTAATAAAACAAAATCTGTAATTGAAGAAGCGGATTTAGTCATATTGGTTCTTGAAGCAGATAAATTATTAGATGAGGATAAAAAGTTGATTGAATTAACAAAAGATAAAAGAAGAATTATTGTTTATAACAAAGAAGATTTGATTTCTTCTAGAAAGCAAGAAGGAATATATATATCAGCTTTGAACAAAGATATTACAGCTTTAAAAGAGGAAATAACTTCTATGTTTGAACTTGATAAACTAAATGAACTTTCCCCATCTTTATGTTCTGAAAGAGAAATCGGATTATTAATGAAAACAAAAAACAGCTTAAGCGAGGCAAAAGAAGAAGCACAAAACAATATATCACTAGACTTAATTGCTATTTCTTTAAAGGAAGGATATGATGCGATAAAAGATATATTAGGTGAAGAGATAAAAGTTGATCTTTCAGAAGAAATATTCTCTCGTTTTTGTGTAGGTAAATAATTATGATATTCGATACTCATTGTCATTTATATGATACGTCTTATGAAAAAGATCCTAAAGAAATAATTAGGAATTCTTTAAATAATAATGTTGGATTAATAATGATTCCAGGAGATACTCTTGTTAATTCTCAAAAAGCTCTTCACTTAGCTTCATGTTTTAATGAGGTATATTGTGCAATTGGAGTACATCCAGAAAGCGTGGAAGAGGAAGATATAAAAATTACACGTGAAACATTATTTGAATTATCAAAAAATAATAAAGTTAAGGCCATAGGAGAGATAGGATTAGACTATTATTGGAGAAAAGATGAAAAACATGTTGAAAAACAAAAAATGTTTTTCATAGAACAAATCAAGATAGCTAACGAACTTCATCTTCCTATAATTGTCCATGATAGAGAAGCACATAAAGACACTATAGATATCTTAAAAAAGTACCCTCCATTATACGGATGTGTTATTCACTGTTTTTCAGGAAGTTTAGAAATGATGAAAGAATGTGTAAAATTAGGTTTTTATATAGGATTAGATGGACCAGTTACTTATAAGAATGCTGTTGTTCCTAAGGAAGTGGCTAAAGCCGTTCCCCTAGAAAGATTATTACTTGAGACTGATGCTCCTTATCTTCCCCCTGTTCCTTTTCGCGGACAAAAGAACTATCCTGAGTATATTAAATATATAATTAAAGAGATTGCAGCTCTTAGAAATGTAACTGAAAATGAAATAGAAGAGACAACTTTTTCAAACGGAAAAGTCTTTTTTGGAGTGTAAAATGAATAAGAATAAAGATGTAATTGTCGTAGAGGGACAATCAGATGTCAATAAACTACGTTTATTGATTGATGCAGATTTTGTAATTACAAATGGTTCTGAAATTTCACGTGAAACAATAGAATATATAAAGACTTTATCTTTAACAAGAAGAATAATCATTTTAACTGATCCAGATTATCCTGGAATGCGAATTAGAGAAATAATTTCACAAGCTGTTCCTAGTGCTCTTCATGCTTATGTAGATAGAAAAAAGGCAAGTAACGGAAAAAAGCTAGGGGTTGCAGAATGCCAAAAAGAAGAGATATTACGTGCTTTAAAAATGGTAAGAAGTTATCAAGAAAAAGAAGAAAAAGAGTTTGATGAAGTTAAGATGTATAATTTAGGCTTACAAGGACAAATAGATTCTTCCTTTTTAAGAGAACAAGTATTTAAACAATATAATTTAGGATATGGAAACGCAAAAACTTTATGTAAAAGACTAAATATGATCGAAGTTACTTATGAAGAAATAAAAGAATTTATTGATGATATAAAGAATAAAAAGAAAGGATAAAAAGATTATGAAAATAGCTAGTAAAGAGTTTGTTATTAAAAAGATGAGCGAATTAATGATTACTCCTAAAAAGAAGTTTTCACAAAATTTTTTAACTGATTATCCAACTGTTGTGGAGGCGATTGATGCATTAGAAATTGAAGACGATGATGTGATTATTGAAATAGGACCAGGGCTAGGCGCTTTATCGCAAGAAATCATAGAAAGAGGATATAAACTTGATGCATATGATATCGATGAAGATATGGTTTCTCACTTAAAAAAATATTTTTCTTTTTACTCGTCTTTCCATGTGGAAAAAGAAGATTTTCTTAAAGTAGATTTAAGTAAATACGAAGGAAAAAAAGTGAAGTTCATATCTAATATTCCTTATAATATTACTACTCCTCTTATTGAAAAGATTGTAATTTCATCTTTAGATACTAAATGTTTTGAATTTATGGTACAAAAGGAAGTTTATGATCGAATCAAAGCAAAACAAAATTCTAAGGATTACTCACCATTAAATATATTTATTGAATATGTAGGTAAATTAGAAGTGGTAAAAAAAGTACCAAAGCAAAACTTTATACCTGTTCCTAATGTCGATTCAATTATTTTAAAAATTTCCTTTATAAATGAAAGACAAAAAGATATTGAAAAGGAATTTGTAAAAATCACTAAAGCATCTTTTTTAATGAGAAGAAAAACAATGCTAAATAATTTGATTTCTCTTTGTTCTTCTAAAGAAAAGGCAAAAGAATTATTAAATAAAGCCGGAATAGAAGAAAATGCACGAGCAGAATCATTAAGTAAGGATGATTATTTGCGCTTAGCTAAGATATATAAAGAAATGTTTTAAATATAAAATAATCATTTAATTTCACTATACAAAAGAAAAAAAGAAACATATCTTAATGTGGTGAAAATATGTTTAAAGTTAATGATCTAGTTACAAGAAGTTCTTATTCTAATGATGTGA
>JALFBO010000183.1 GCA_022772105.1 Erysipelotrichaceae bacterium
ATATATAAAGAAATGTTTTAAATATAAAATAATCATTTAATTTCACTATACAAAAGAAAAAAAGAAACATATCTTAATGTGGTGAAAATATGTTTAAAGTTAATGATCTAGTTACAAGAAGTTCTTATTCTAATGATGTGATATTTCGCATTATCTCTATTGATAATGGAAACGTGAAAATTAAAGGAGAAGTTATTCGTTTAATCGCTGATGCTCCTATATCTGATTTAGTATCTTATGATGTAAGAAATAAAGTAAAGTTTGCTTTACCTTCTTTATCTAGACCAAATAACTTAATTGGAGGAAGAATTCTTCATATAGATGGAGATGCATATTATTTATCCAAAGCAATTGAAACATATAAATCATATAATATCGAAGCATATGGTTACTATATAGAAGAAAACAAAATAGAAGAAGTAATTATTTCGTTAATTCAAAAACATAATCCAGATATTGTAGTTATTACCGGACATGATTCATTAAAACAAAAAGAAAAAATATATGAACTTGAATCATATCAAAATTCTGCCTATTTTGTAAATGCGATTAAACGAATAAGGAGTATTTATAGAAACAAGGATGAACTTATAATTATTGCAGGTGCTTGTCAAAGTTATTATGAGAAATTAATTGAAAGTGGAGCAAATTTTGCCTCTTCCCCTTCAAGAAAGAATATTCATTTGTTTGATCCAGTTATCGTTGCTAGTTTAGTATCTTTAACTAGAATATATGAGATTATTGATATCGATAAAATGATTGAATTAACATATTCAAAAGAAATTGGAGGAATCGATACTAAAGGAGTAGCCCGACGTAATATTTACAAGAAGAAATAGTGGTATATAATAAAAAAAAGGAAGGAATACAAAAAATGAAGATTAAATCATATGCAAAACTTAATTTAACATTGAATGTAATTGGTATTGATCCTATAGATAAATACCATTTATTAGAAATGGTTAATGTTCCTTTAGATTTTTATGATACTTTAGAAATTGAACTAATAGATCAAAAAGAATCATATATTACATCAAATTGTAGCGCTATACCATTAGATCATTCTAATCTAGTTTATAAAGCTATTCAATTATTGAAAAGTACTTATTCTTTAAAAGAGAATTTTCATGTTCATATCGATAAAAAAATACCTATGGAAGCAGGACTTGCAGGTGGATCTTCTAATGCCGCGGCGACAATGATAGGAATTAACAAGATGCTAAATTTAGGGATAAAAAAAGAAGAATTATCTTCTTTAGGAATGAAATTAGGCTCAGATGTAGCTTATTGCGTATATTCTCTTCCTTCTTTAGTGGAAGGTAAAGGAGAAAAGATTACTCCTTTTGTAATCAAAGATAATTATTTCGTTTTATTAATCAAACCAAATTATGGATTATCAACAAAAGAAGTATATACATTATATGATGAATATTCTTCTTCTCATCAAATAGAGCATTCCTCTTTACAAGATATTCAAAAAGCATTAGAAAATAATGATGAGGAAGAACTTAAGAAAAATTTAATAAATAATTTAGAAATATCGGCTTTTGAAATATCTCCTTCTTTAAAAGAATTGAAAGAAGGCATTATTAAAGAAGGACTAGATAAAGTTTTAATGACGGGATCTGGTTCTACAATTTTTGCTTTATCAAAAGATGAAAGTAGCTTATTAAATATAGCAAAGAAGTTTAATATAGATGATAATTTTGTTTTAGTGACAAAATTTAAAATATAAAATATTACTTAATAAAACCTCTAAGAATAAATAAAACATTTCTAAAAATGTTTTTGAGGTAGAAAAACATATAGCCTTTATTTATAATATAAATGGTTGAAGTACCGTTATACTCAAATACTATCAACCAAAATCATATAGCATCTATTGTCATGTCGAAAGGAGACTGATGACACTGCTTAAAAAATCTATTCATGAGGAAATTAAATTTTACTGAAGATAATAATTGAATCATAGAGATTACATTAAGTAGGTTTGATTATTTAACGCGTTCCTTTACGTTAAGTATATCTTTAACTAGACAAATTAGAAATAGACGTTATATTTATTAAGGAGATAAAATGCTAAATAGAACAATGATTTTCTCATTATCCGCGAACAAGAAATTAGCGGAAGACATTGCAAATGAGCTAGATATGAAAGTATCAGAAGCGCATGTCACTCACTTCGCAGACGGTGAAATACTTTGCGAACCAGTTGAATCAGTACGTGAAAAGGATGTATATATTGTCCAATCAACTTATACACCAGTTACTGAAAATCTATTTGAAATACTCGTATTTGTAGATGCATGCAAACGTGCTTCAAGTAGAAAGATTAATGTGATTATCCCATATTTTGGCTATGCTAGACAAGATCGTAAGAGCAAACCAAGACAACCAATCACATCGAGACTAGTTGCAGACTTACTAAAAACAGCAGGTGTTGATAGAGTAATCTCTGTCGATTTACACGCACCTCAAATTCAAGGATTCTTCTCATGTCTAATCGATGAATTAACAGCAATCCCATTGCTAGCAACTCATTATGAGAAAGATAATAATTCAAACCTTGTAGTTGTTTCACCAGATCATGGAGGAGTGAATAGAGCAAGAAGAGTTGCAGAAAGAATTAATGCTCCTTTAGCAATTATTGATAAAAGAAGAACAGGACCAAATGTTGCTGAAGTAATGAACATTGTTGGTGATGTTCAAGGAAAAGACTGCTTGATGGTCGATGATATGATTGATACAGCAGGATCTGCAAGAGCTGGTGCATTAGCATTAAAGGCAAATGGCGCTAAATCGGTTAAGATTTGCTGTTCTCATGGATTATTCAGCGGACCTGCTGCAGAAAGATTATTAGATGGTGTATTTGATGAAATCGTATGCACAGATTCAATTCCTCTTCCTGAAAGAATGAAATCTGATAAAGTTAAGGTAGTCTCATTAGCTCCAATGATTTCTAAAGTAATCGAAAACATTGAAAATGGTGTACCAGTTTCTAAAGTATATAACATTTATAATCATGAATAAGATGAAAAGCCTTCCTCGTGAAGGCTTTTTTGTTACAAAAATACATTGCTGTAACATTTTTTATAAAGAGAATGGATAAAAAAATCGCGCTTTAAAGGCGCGATTCTTTATCATCTATTCCTTATTCAAGAACTACTTCAATAGCGGAAATTCTTATTTGACCATTTGTTGCTGTTCCAGAGTTTCCTACTGTAAATTCAGCAGTTGAAGCATTGATTTCAGTTACTGCATCAGATTCAATAACTGTATCATTTAATAATAATGTACCAGTTTTTTGTGCTTCAAATGTGATTTTAATTGTTTTAATGGTTTTTGTTGTAGATTCAAATTTAACTTTTGGAGATTCA
>JALFBO010000022.1 GCA_022772105.1 Erysipelotrichaceae bacterium
GCAGCGGCGCTACCTAAATTATCCAAAACATCGAAAGGTGGTATTATCATATTATGTTCTTTATCAATAATAAATTTACTTGCTAAAGATTTATTGATATCGATCATGCCAATCTTATATCCTCTTTCTGCCATTTCTAAAGCGATATTTAAAGTTTTCTCTATTTCCTCTTCTTTAGGTGATAATTTTTCTCCTCGAGATTTAATTTCTTTATATTCTTCTAAACGTTTCACGATAGCTTTTTCACCTTCTGCCATAACCTTAATATCAAACTGCTTAGAGCGAGTTGAGAAGAATACAGCATAATATTCTAAAGGATAATATACTTTATACCAAGCAACACGACACGCCATCATAACATAGGCAACAGCATGAGCTTTTGGGAATAAGTATTTAATCTTATTACAAGAATTAATGTACCATTCAGGAACTTTATTTTCTCTTAATAAGTCTTCATATTCTGGTTTTAATTGTTTTCCTTTTCTAACATCTTCCATTATTTTGAAGGCAGTAGAAGGTTCGATGCCTTGGTTCATTAAGCCAACCATGATATCATCACGACAACCGATAACTTGTTGTAAAGTACATATTTTTTCGTTAATTAAATCTTGGGCATTTCCATTCCAAACATCAGTACCATGGGATAATCCGGAAATGATTAATAAATCTGCGAAGGTTTGAGGTTGAGTTTCCACTAGCATCTGTCTTACAAATGGAGTACCAAATTCTGGTAAACCTAAAGCTCCTGTTTTCTCGTTCAAATAATTAGAATGACGTTTTAAAGCTTTATCAGTCGAGAATAATGAAATAACATTTTTATCTGTTAAAGGCACTTCGTTTGCAGGAATTCCAGTCATATCCCCTAGCATTTTTAGTGCGGTAGGATCAACGTGACCTAATAAATCTAGCTTCAATACATTATCATGAATTTTATGGAAGTCAAAGTGAGTCGTTTTCCACGTCGCCGTCATGTCTTCAGCTGGATATTGAATCGGTGTAAAATCATAAACTTCCATATCGTCTGGAATAACAATAATACCACCTGGATGTTGACCAGTTGTTCTTTTGACATCTTGACATCCTAAAGCAATTCTTTCTTTTTCAGCATTTCTAATTGTTTTTGGATCAATCCCCATCGATTCATAATATCCAAGAACATAACCATATGCCGTCTTTTCAGCGACAGTTTCAATTGTTCCCGCTCTAAAGACGTTGTTAACTCCGAGTAAATCCTTCGTCATATCATGTGCTTTAGATTGCGATTCGGCAGAGAAATTTAAATCAATATCTGGGACCTTCTCCGCTTTAAAGCCTAAGAAAGTGGCAAATGGAATATTTTGGCCATCTCTAATCATATCAGTTCCACAATGAGGGCATTTCTTTTCAGGAAGGTCAAATCCGGAACGATAAATCTTCACATCAGGAGAAAAATCGGAATATAAACATTTTGGGCAACGATAATGAGGAGGTAAGGCATTTACTTCGGTAATATTTGACATCGTGGCCACTAAAGAAGAACCAACAGATCCTCTAGAGCCCACCATATATCCTAACGCATTAGTTCTCATTACAATTTGAGAAGCAATGTAATATTGCACTGTATATCCATACTTTAAAATACCACCAAGTTCAGCATCAAGACGATCCTTAACGATATCTGGTAAAGGATCTCCATACATCGATTTTGCTTTATCCCATACCATAGTAACTAATAATTTCGCATCATCTTTAATATGAGGAGGATATAGTCTATCTTTAACTGGATATACTTCTTCCATCAAATCAGCAATAAGATTAGTATTCTTTATAACGATTTCCTTAGCTCTTTCTTCTCCTAAAAAAGCAAATTCATCAAGCATTTCTCTTGTTGTTCTAAAATGTTGATCAGGATTAGAGAAGAAATATCTTTCACGTTTATATGGATTAAGAGGATGTCTTCCTCCACCTACTGTTTTTCCAAAGATATAAACATCTCTAAAGATTTTATCTTTTGGATCTAGATAATGGCAATCACCAGTTGCAACTACTATTTTTCCTTCATCATCTGCCGCGGTAATAATATCTTTAATAATATGTTTGATGTGTTCTAAAGAAGATACATCACCAATATTTACTAAGTAATCATAATTTGAAGGAGGTTGTACCTCGATAAAGTCATAAAATTTTACAGTCTCATTTAAGATATCTCTACTACGAGTTAGAGCGGTATCAAAAACTTCTCCATTAAAGCAAGCCGATCCAATTAAAAGATTTTCTCTATAAGCAACGATTTCTCTTCGAGGAATCTTAGTGGTTCCTCCCGCGTAATATTTAATATTACTTAAAGAGACTAATTTAAATAAATCTTTTAATCCTTGAGCATTTTTAGCAAAGACAGTAATATGTTTTGGACGTAATCCCTTTAATATCTTTTCATTTTGTAATAAACTCAATTCTTCATGTCTTAAATGAATATTTTCTTTTGTAAGTAAAACAAGCATCGCTTGCCATGCATCATTTAATACTTTAGCATCGTAATCGGCACGGTGCGCCACATTTTCATCGTAAGAAACTTCGAATTGACGGCACAATGCACCTAAGCTATGTGCTTTATTATCTGGAAATAAATATCTAGATATAGGTAGAGTATCAATTACTGGATTAGTAATCTTTTCTTCACCGTTATTAATAAAGGCTTGGTTTAAGAACCCAACATCAAATACCGCATTATGAGCCACAAGAATCGCATCACCAATAAATCTTTTCATGATTTTAAGCGCTTCTTTAATTTTTATTTGGCCTTTTACCATCGCAGTTGTAATGTGGGTTAAATCTGTTGTGGTTTTAGAAAGTTCCATCTCAGGATCAATCAACAAATCCATCTTATCCACAATCATACCATCTTTAAATTTTACGGCACCAAACTCGATAATTTTATCGTATCGAGCGGATAATCCCGTTGTTTCAAAGTCAAACACTACATATGTTGCTTTATTAAGTTCTATTGGTGAAGGATTAAAAATGTATTGAAGTTCATCATCAACCATATTCATCTCGCAACCATAAAGAACCTTAATTCCATTCTTTTTACCAGCAACTTGTGCTTCTGGGAAAGCTTGGACATTGCAGTGATCGGTAATAGCTATAGCTTTATGTCCCCATTTAGCGGCTCTTTGACAATACGCAGCAATATTTGTAACTGCATCCATTGCAGACATTTGCGTATGAAGGTGAAGTTCTACTCTCTTTTCTTCCTCTTCATCGACTCTTTCCTCTTCAAACTTTTCTTCTAAAGGAGTAATGAAGTCAGCAATAATTCCAACTTCTTGAGTATACTTTGATAAACTTACGTGTCCTCTTACTAGAACATGAGTTCCATTCTCTTTAAACTCAGCAATTCTTTCACGAGCAAAATTTCTTCTATTTTCAAATACTGTAACTTCAATAGAATCAGTCTTATCATATACAAACAAGGTTACAATCATCTTATTTTTTCTTGATATACGTTCATCAGATTTAAAAACAAGACCTTGGAAAGAAACATTTCTATTTACCATAGAATCATTTAAATCATGAAGTTTTACTGGTTCAAATAAGCCTTTTACTCTTTGTCCTTGCGTTTGATTGGCTTGAGATGAGGCAACAAGAGGAGAATAGGTTTCTTGAATCTTATTCATTTGTTCTAATAGTTCTTTATTTCTTTGTTCAGTAACTGATTCACTTGCATAGACAATATCAGTTTCAATATCTAGATTAATATCAGCACTATCAAGAAGTTCTTCCCACGTCTCTACAACTAACTTAAATGAATCGTATTGTACTTTACCATTAAAAATAAAAGTAATGGAATTTGGAGAAGCAAATTTATGATGAGGTAAGGAATTTTCATCCATTCCTGTTGTTAATATAAATTGTTCTTTTAATAAATTAAATACATCTTCTGGATTATATCCTTTTAAATATTTAAAGCTCATACTAGTTTTAAAAGGAGCTTTATCGAGTCCATCAAGAATCTCCTTGTATTGCTTATATTTAAATAATGTAGGATTAGTAATTGTCATATAGCAAATATCGTTTTCTTTATCGTATTTTACGCTATAATCTGCCTTTTCATATGGACCATGTTCTGTGATTCCTATCTTTAAAAGGAACCTTCTAAATACATCTGTCATAACATCTACTACCTATCTTAAAATAAAGATATTACATCTTTTATGGATACGATTATCATGAGAATAAATAATATAGCCATACCAATTAAAGATGCAATTTGTTTTGCTTTTGCAGGCATTTCTTTTTTTGTAATTCCTTCAAATACAATAACTACAAAATGCCATCCATCAAGTCCTGGGAATGGAAGAAGATTAAACACAGCAAGGTTGACACTTATCATTCCCCAAATCAACAAGAATGTACCAAAGCCATAAGAAGCAGCTTGCGCTGATACTTGGAATACAGCAATTGGTCCTCCCACATTGTTGATACCTTCCTTGGTAAATAAGGTACCAAGAGCCTTTACAATCATCACTGATGATTCTCCCACTTCCTTAAAGGAAGCGCCTATAGATTCAAAGAAATTGTAACGATATGTTGCATATCTTGCTCCCATCAAATTCCAAGCATAAACAATATCATCGCTACCAGAAGTTGAAGCAACATAAGGAGTAATATTTAAAACAATATCATCCGTTCTTCCTTCACATTTGATTGTGACCTTTTTTATATCGGAAGCACTTGTTGGAGTATAAGCATATACTTTTCCATTATATTCATATGTGCCACCAGACAAAGCTTTACTTAATGATGCATAACCATCTATTTCATCAAAATATTGAGTAGTAGGAATAGATGCATCTAATCCAGCGATAGTATATTCATATTGAACACTTATGATATTTTCGCCTTTATAACCTGCTGCTTGTAAAGGAGAAGGTTCTCCGTTTATTGAAGAAGCTACTACATGGCTAGCCTTTGTATCAACTTGTGCTGTAGTTGTAAAATATCCTAAAAATAAAAAGAAAGCTAATACTAAATTTAAAGTTACACCAGCAATCATTATAATCGCGCGTTTCCACTTTTTTATTCCACATAAAAATCTTTCAGGTGGAATATCTTTATAATTTGCAGCATCTTCAAGATTTTCTCCAGCAAGAGCACAATATCCCCCAAAAGGAATAGCTCTTAAGGAATATTCAGTCTCACCCTTTTTCTTTTTGAAAATAAGTGGACCAAATCCTATAGAAAATTCACTAACATAAACATTAAACATTTTCGCAGTTATGAAATGACCAAATTCATGAACCATGACCAAAACAACTAATGCTACAATAAAATAAATAATGTTAAGAAAATTCATTCCTACAGATTGTAAATCAATTAAAAACATTATTTAATTCTCCTTTCAATTTCTTTTTTTATTTCTTCCCTAACTTGATGATCTACATAAACTAAATCCTCTTTGCTAGGATGAGTTATTATACGATGAGAAGACATGGCTTGTTCAACAAGAGGTACGATACTTGCATAAGGTATCTTTCCATCTAAAAAAGCATAAACCGCTTCTTCGTTCGCGGCGTTTAATACGCAAGGTAAAGAACCGCCTTCTAAAATTGCTCTAAAGGCTAAACCTACAGCAGGATAACGTGCTATATCAAATTTTCTAAAATGAAGAGCAGTTAAAGCATCAATATCTAAAGTACGCGTATCAATAACTTCCTTTTTCTTTCTAAACAAGGCATAGGCTATAGGCACGCGCATATCAGCAGGTCCTAGATCCGCTAAAAAGGAATTATCCACAAATTCTACCATAGAATGAATTGTCGATTCATCTTGAATAAGTATAGAGATTTTCTCTAAAGGAATGTGAAATAAATGCATTGCTTCAATAACTTCAAATCCTTTATTCATCATCGTTGATGAATCAATGGTAATCTTTTTCCCCATTGACCAAGAAGGATGAGCTAAAGCATCTTCTATTGTCGCTTCTTTAATTTTTTCAATAGGCCAATCTCTAAAAGGTCCTCCTGAAGCAGTAATAACAAGCCTTTTTATACTTTTTGCATCTTGTTTATCTAAGCATTTTGCTAAAGCCACATGTTCAGAATCAATTGGATA
Organism: Erysipelotrichaceae bacterium; assembly: GCA_022772105.1. Classification (GTDB taxonomy): domain Bacteria; phylum Bacillota_I; class Bacilli_A; order RFN20; family CAG-449; genus UBA3210. The sequence continues at coordinate 6,094 of JALFBO010000022.1, forward strand.
AAGTGTAGCGGATGGATGTAAATTTAGTGCTTCATTAATTAACTCTCCTCCCACTACTAGCGATTCTTTATTAGCTAAAGCTAGATCAATATCATGCTCAATAGTATATAAGGAAGGAAGAAATCCTACAAAACCTACCAAAGCATTAACCACCATAGTTGGTTTAGCTTTTTCTATCAATGTAATTAAGCCTTCATCTTTAGCAAAAAAAGAGATATGAGGATACTCTTTTTCAAGTTTTTCCTTATCTTCTTCTTTTTGTACAGTAACTAAATTAATACTTGGAAAAGCAAGAAGTATTTCTTTTAGCCTATCAATATTTTTTCCAACTGAGATTCCTTTTACACAAAATTTTGTTGGATTCTTTTTAACTATATCTAAAGTAGAAGCACCAATACTACCAGATGCTCCAAGAATAACTAATTGTTCCATTATGAAATGCTCCAAAATGGGAAGTAACGAATAACTAGAATCATACATGTAACAAACAAGCATGTGATTAATAATGAATCGATTCTATCAAGTACTCCTCCATGTCCTGGAAGTAAATTACCAAAGTCCTTGATTTTATAATATCTTTTAATGGTTGAGAACAATAAATCTCCCAAAACCGAAATAGGAGGCATTGATAAGGAGATGATTACAATCCACCACCAGTGTGATTTATCTAAAATACCATTCAAAATAGGTGTATTACATGCATCACAAATCATAGCAAATGAAAACGTGACAATAAAAGATACTACTATTCCTCCTACAAAACCTTCCCATGTTTTTTTAGGAGAAATACGAGGATTCATCTTGTGTTTTCCAAATAAAATACCGAAGAAATAAGCACCAATATCAGAAAAGAAAGCTCCTAGTGCTACATAGAAGAACAATAAGCATGTTGCTAAATGATTACTATATTCGTAGTTATATCCTACAATTGAAGAAGGGCATAACCTAATGAAATATATCGATTGAATACATAACGATACTAGAATTGACATCGTAGTAAGATAACAAACATCAGTGACATCAAACCTAGAATAAGACAAAGCAAATAAGAATAAAATTAATACTAATGTTGCCACACCTAAAGTTGATATTTGAATATCAGACACGTAGAAATGACCATTGTTATAAAGAGATGAAGGATCTTGTACATATTGCTTAATAGCAATCCAGAAAATGAACGATAACGTCATTATAAATGTGAAAATATCAACAATGAGAGGGAATTTTTTACTTGCTAGTACATTGATAAATTCATAAATGGCAATCAAAGAAAATATAAATAATCCAACCACAAAAGGCCAATCACCAATGATGATTGGTGGTACAACAATAGCAACAAGTAACAAAGCAGTAATTGTTCTTTGCTTTAATGATTTTTTAGTTTCTGGAGTGATCTCATTAACTTTTATCATATCCTTGCTAATAGAAGGCGTTTTTCTTTTATGATCTTGTTCTATCTCACTAGATGGTTGATTTTCTTGAACTTGTTCTTCTTTATTTTTTTCCATAAATTACCTCCTCTTCTCTTTAATCAATTATACAATAGTGATTCATAAACTAAAACCATTAAATGAAAAAAGGCAATAAATCATAATACAAGAATGATGCTCATCGTTTCTTATATTAATATAATATAAGAATTAGATTGTTATTCTTTTTAAGATGCAATAGTGTATTTTGATTTATTCCCTTTCTCTTAACGCAAAGATGAAACTATGATAAAAGCTAAGTAACAATAATATAAAAGACGCTAGTTGCTTCTTACTTTAAAAACATTCTTATAAGTTTATCATTTACTTTTTTATATGGTTGATAACGCATTGGTAAGTCAAGAATAGTTTTCTTATCAACAATGCTCTTGTAGTGGACAAATGTATCAAATCCTACTTTTCCGTGATATGCACCAATACCAGAAGCTCCTACTCCTCCAAAAGGCATATGAGAAGTAGCTAAATGGATAATGGTATCGTTAATGCATCCTCCTCCAAAGGCAACGGAACTAATAACTTTATTAATATCCTTTTTATTTTTAGAAAAGTAATAAAGAGCTAAAGGAGAA
>JALFBO010000001.1 GCA_022772105.1 Erysipelotrichaceae bacterium
TAAAGAAAGTGATGTTCTTTATTACAATAAAACTTTCTTCTTAGAAAATGATTTAAAAGTTCCTTCCTCTTGGGAAGAAATGTGGGATATATGTAAAAAAATTAAAGAAATCGACAATACCGCTATTCCTCTTGGAATAGAAGAAGAATCTAACCTATTTATTAATCTTACTAGATCTTATGGATATCCGTATGTTACTGCGGATAAAGAATTTAAGTTTGATAGCGATGGTTCTAAAAGTATTGTAAAATCTCTTGAGAATATGTATCAAGAAGGATATTTGTTAACGCAATCATCATTAGGAAATGACATATCCATAAATATGGATAAAAATGCATTGCATAGATCCTATATGACTATTGCCTCTTGTAGCTCGTCTTCTTATATGTTCTATAGTGATTTTGAAACAGGCGTTACCAAAATTCCTTCTTCGCCAGAAGGGATAACTTCTATTTATTTTAATGGTCCATCATTATGTATGTTTAATAAAGATGATGAACAAAACATGGCATCATGGTTAGCGATGAAATTCCTTCTTTCGGATGAAGTATTAGTACCTTATGGAATAGCATCTTCCTTAATGCCAACGACAATATCTTCAATTCAGTCATCTGTTTATATTGATTATCTTGGAAAAAAAGAAGAAAATACTAGAGACGGTGTTATTTCTAAAGCTATGAATCAAGCTATAGAACAACTACCATACTATCACTCTTATCCTTCTTTCATTGGTAGTCAAAAAGCATTTGTAGAAGGTGGAGAAATAATTAAATCTGTACTCTATCTAGATAAAAAGGTAGATGCAACTTTCAAAGCGGCAATAAAAGAATGTCAATATGCCGCAAGTTAAATTTTGGAGGAAAAATGAAAAACAAAAAACTTTTAGCATTATGCTTAATGGGACTACTATTTTCTTGTAATTCACAAAAAGTCGTTAGTAGTGTTGGTCCCTCAATAGGTAGTGAAGAAATTATTAATTCACAAAGCTCTTTAGAGGGTGGTTCTATTACTTCTAATGAGAATGTTACATCAGATGGAAATAAATCTTCTACTGTAATAGTTTCAAGTGGAATTTCTTCCACCACAACAAGTAATACTAGTGTATCCACTGATTATTCATCAGATTATAAAGGATATTATAAGTCTATAACTTCATCTATGACTGGTGGAACAAATGGCACATTAAGACAAGAATTAACCGAATTGATTGATAATCCAAAGGTATATAAGTATTCTGGTGCAGACACTAATTGTCTAGGATATTTATTATCAACTACTGATGTGGATAAAGATGGAAAGATGGTTCTCTTCTATTCACAAGATAAGATAACTCCTGAAAAAGCTGGTAGTTGGAATCGAGAGCATGTTTGGCCTCAATCTTTATCTGGTGGATTATATGGAAAGGAAGGTCCAGGTGCTGATATGCATCATATTAGACCTACTGCAACCAATACCAATTCTAATCGTGGTAATCTTAAATATGGAAATGTCAATCATAGCACCGCTACAGAATCACGTAATAAAACTTACGGAACAAATACATTAAGTGGATGGTACGAAGGTGGTTATTTTGAACCGCTTGATACAGTTAAAGGTGATGCGGCAAGAATTTGTTTATATATGTACACTTGTTATTATGCATCAGGTAAATTAAAACTAAATAATGTTGCAAAAGATATTAAAACCCTAGTGGATTGGTCTAATTTAGATTTACCAAGTGAACAAGAAAAAATTAGAAATGAAAAAGTTTATGCACTACAAGGAAATAGAAATCCATATATCGATCATCCTGAATGGGTAAATAAAATCTTTGGTGATGGATCTATAGTCGTCCCTCCTTCTACTTCATCTTCGGAAGTTATTACATCTAATGAAGTTACTTCTTCTAATCCTTCTACAAGTACAGGAACATCAGTTGATATTTCACATGAAGAAGGATTAACATGTACGTTCACTAGCGCTAAAAGCGGAGATAATACATTTACCGATTCAAAAGGAAATAAATGGATAAGTTCTATTGATGCATTTGGTTATAGTGATAGAGGAATTCAATTTCTTTGTAAAAATATTGGAAGTGGAAAAACTATGACTTTTGAAAGTGATAATTCTTTTAATGACGTATCTAACATTGAATTAACATATGGAACAAATGGAACTGCTTGTCAAGTAGAAGTATTGGTTGGCTCTTCATCTCTTGGGGTTCAAAATACAAATAGCACAACATCTGGATCGCCAAGTACCTTAACATTTAGTTCAGGATCGTTATTATCAGGTAAGATCATCTTAAAGATAACTCCTAATGGAGATAATAAATCATTCTACTTAAAACAAATTGTGATTAAATAAAATAACTTTTATTGCTTCTAGGCCAAGCCTAGAAGTTTTTTTTAGAAGATTTTGTTAGGAAATGTCTTGTTACTTTTGTAAGTGTGATAAAATGGTGTTAATGAAATAATGTATATAATTTCATTACTTGAGTAAAAGAAGGTGGCAAAATGAAGAAAAAATATAAAGTTATGATTATATTATCTTGTGTTTTCATCTTTCTTTTTGCTGTATATGGAGTTTTATTATTAGGTACTATATCATCTTCTAATAAAGTGGAATCATTTGCAAAAGA
>JALFBO010000002.1 GCA_022772105.1 Erysipelotrichaceae bacterium
GAATATGTACCTTTAACAATAATTTCTTTTTCCTTAAAATATTCTTTAAAAGTAAAATAGTCTTTTCTTCCCATAATTACTTTTCCATATAGGGATGATAAAAACAAAATCTTTGATTTTTGATAATTTTCTTGGGTTTTATGATAATCTAAATGATCTAGATAAATATTTGTTAGAATTTTATAATCAAACTTTATATTATTGATTCTTCCTTCAGAAATACCGATTGAAGAACATTCTAGAATAAGATAATCTAAATTATTATTCTCTTTAATTTGATAAATTAATTCTTCATAGGAAGGTGTTGTTAGATTTCTTTTAAGTGCATTTTTTTCGTTATATGTGGTGAAGTTTTTGACATTCTTTTTATCTAAAAGGAGAAGTTGTTTTATAAAGCAAGAAACGCTACTTTTTCCATTGGTACCGGTAATTCCAATTATTTTAACATTTTGGTTGAGATTATAAAAACGAATTAGTATTTCATTAATATGTTCTTTTAATGAAGGGATATAATATGAAGAATTTTTATTATCAGAAAAAATCAAACTAGCTCCTTTTTCTTTAGCCTCATTTATATAATCATTCCCATCATAATTCTTCCCTTTTAAAGCGATAAAAAGAGAACTTTTTGTAACTTTCTTTGAATTTAAAAATACACCACTTATTTCTTCTTTATTTCCTTTTAATGAAGGAAGTAAAAAAGACAAGTCTTCTTTTTTCATATAATATCACCTGTACCATTATATGAAAGACTTGTCTTATTTATTTTTAGAAATAATATTTATTAATCCATCCAAGAAGGATCACTTGGATTATTTTGGAATTTTTTAATTTTAGATACATCTTTTTCTTCGATATATCCCATTTGATTACTTACTTCAATAAGAGTTGTAAAATTTGATAAAGAATGATTTATAACATCTGCTTCCTTTAATCTATCTATACCCTTTTTTAATTCGTATGAAAAAATTGAAGCAATACCAAGAACATTACATCCTGCTTCTTTTAAGATATTGACAACTTCAATAGATGAACCAGCAGTGGAAATTAAATCTTCAATAACTACAACATTTTTTCCTTTTGGAACTACTCCTTCAATTTGATTACCTCTACCATGATCCTTTGCTCCGCCTCTTACATAACCCATTGGAAGATTTAAAATGGAGGAAACATAGGCAGCATGAGGAATACCAGCAGTAGATGTGCCCATTACAACTTCACATGTTGGATAAAATTCTTTGATAAGTTCTGCTAAACCATTTTCAATAATATCTCTAATTTCTGGATAAGATAAAGTTAATCTATTATCACAATAAATTGGTGATTTAATGCCTGATGCCCATGTAAAAGGTTCATTTGGTCTTAAGAATACTGCTTTGATTTTTAATAATGAAGATGCAACTTCATATGCTAAATTTTTATTCATTTAATTAAACTCCTTTTTACATCTTAAATAAGCTTCTAGAGGATTTGTAGCCTCAGTAATACTTCTTCCTACAACTATATAAGTAGAACCTAACTCCTTAGCGTAACTTGGAGTAGCAATACGTTTTTGATCATTAGCATCGTCGCTTGCAAATCTAATTCCTGGAGTAACAGAAATTAGTCCTAGTTCATTAATAAGAGGAGCTTCTAAAGGAGAACATACCACTCCATCTAATCCAGCTTGTTTTGCATTTTGAGCATATTTCTTTACTACTTCAGACATTGGTTTTTCAATAAGCAATTCTTTTTCAAGAATTTCTTGTGAAGTAGAGGTTAATTGAGTAACAGCAATAAGACGTGTCTTCTTACCATTTTCACTAGCATCTAATCCTCTTCTTGCGGCTTCCATCATTTTGATTCCTCCCGCTGCATGAAGGTTAGTTATTTCCACTCCGAGTTCCCCGATATTTCTCATTGCTTTTTCTACGGTATTAGGAATATCATGTAACTTTAAATCTAAGAAAATTTTAAAACCCATTTCCTTAAGTTTTTTTACAAGTCCAGGTCCTTCTTTATAAAAAAGTTCCATTCCAATCTTTAAATAAGGATCATATCCTTCAAATGGTCTTAAGAATTCAAATAATTCTTCTTGACTTGAAAAATCACACGCAATAATTACATCTTTCATTATTTAGCCCTCCCAATGATATCTTGTAAATTAGTGATATTTAATTCTTTCATTACTTTTGGTAAATCAGAAATTATTTTTTGGCAAGCATAAGGATCAACTAGATTTTGTGATCCAACCATAACAAGTGATGCTCCAGCATACATCATCTCGATAACATCATAAGCTGATGTCACTCCTCCCATGCCAATAAGAGGTATTTTTACAGCTTTTGAAACTTCGTAAATCATATTAAGTGCTACTGGGAAAATACCAGGCCCACTATAACCACCTTTTTTTACACTGATAATTGGTTTACCAGTTTTTAAATCAATGCGCATACCAACAAGTGTATTAATCAAAGAAATGGCATCCGCTCCTGCTCTTTCGACCGCTAAAGCCATATCTACAATATTTGTTACATTAGGTGATAATTTAACAATTAAAGGTTTCTTACATACTTTTCTAACTTGTGAAACTAAAGAATAAGCAATATCTGGGTCCACACCAAATGCCATACCTCCTCCACTCACGTTAGGGCAGGAAATATTTAATTCTACAGCAAATACATTGTCACAATTATTGAACTTTTCAACAGTTTGCACATATTCATTAACGCTATGTCCTCCTACATTAACTATAACTTCCGCGTTATAAACTTTCTTAAGTTTTACTAATTCTTCACTAACAACTTTATCAACTCCGGGATTTTGTAATCCAATGGAATTTATTAATCCTGCAGGACATTCAGCAATTCGAGGTAAGGGATTTCCATAACGTGGATTTAATGTGGTTCCTTTTAATGCGATACTTCCTAATATGTTAATATCATAATACGCAGCAAATTCATATCCAAATCCAAAAGTTCCAGATGCCGGAACAATAGGATTTTTAAATTCATGATTTAAAAAATTTATTTTTGTATCCATTAAAATATCACCTCACTAGAAGAAAATATCGGACCTTCTTTACACACTCTTTTAGGACCATTAGTAGTTTCAATTGAACAACCCATACAAGCACCAAATCCACATCCCATTCTTGCTTCTAGAGAAACAACTCCATCTTTATAAGAAGAAGCTAACGCTTGAAG
>JALFBO010000003.1 GCA_022772105.1 Erysipelotrichaceae bacterium
ATTTGATACATCTTCTTTTCATTTTCGTTAAGGAAAGATAGAAAATAAGAAAGATTTACATATTTATCATAAGATTTGATTAAATGTGATTTGTACAGATATAGTAATTCCTTAGAACCTGATTCTAGGTTCGTACTAAAGTTAAAAAATGTATATATTCTTTTCATATAGATATTTAACACTAAATAGATTAAAAATTATGTCAAAATATATATATCAATACATTCTTATTTTTAAAAAATTCTTTTCATAAAAAAACACAGAAATCAATCCTGTGTTTCATCTTTTTATCTAATTTATAGGCAATTTTTAACTTTTTGAACTACTGCATCTACATTAAATCCAAAGTCTTCAATAACTTTAGAAGCAGGTGCTGATTTACCATATGTATCTATACCCATAACATTTTTACTAAATCTATGCCATCCAAATGTTGAAAGCATTTCAATAGATAGACGTTTTTCATAAGGTGTTGCTAATACTTCCTCAACATATTTTTCACCTTGTTCTAAGAATAATTCAATACATGGTAAAGAAACTACTCTAACATCAATATTTTCTTGCGCTAATTTTTCTTGAGCAGCAATAGCTAAAGATACTTCTGAACCAGTAGCAATTAATGTAAAGTCAGGCTTTGTTCCTTTTTCTTTTGAAATTACATATCCACCTTTAGATAAATCTTTTGAAGAAGAACCTTCAAGTAAAGGTAAAGCTTGACGAGAAAGAATTAAGCATGTTGGATGTTTTGTTGCTTGTAAAGCAAATTTCCAACCTGCCACTACTTCATTTGCGTCACATGGACGATATACATAATTTCCAGGTGTACTTCTTAACATAGCAAGTTGTTCAATTGGTTGATGAGTTGGTCCATCTTCTCCTACAGCAATAGAATCATGAGAGAATAGATAAATTGCAGGAACTTCTTCTAAACATCCAAGTCTTAATGTTGGTTTTACGTAATCAGAGAAGACACAGAAACATCCTACATATGTTCTAAGTCCTCCATGAAGTAACATACCATTTTGAATTGCTGACATTGCTAATTCTCTAATACCGAAATTAATATTGTGTCCTGAAGGATTTGAAGGAGTATTATCGCTTCCTCCAATAATCTTAGTCATTACCGATTTAGCGACATCTGCTGAACCTCCATATAGATTAAATAAAGCTTTTTGCATTTCATTTAATACTACTTGCGATGTATTTCTTGTTGAATCTTTAAATCCTTTTTCAAATGTAATATTAACATTCTCTAAATAAGAAGATACATCATTATCTTTAGTAGCCATTATCTTTTCATATTCTTCTGGATATTCATTTCTATATGCTTCTAAATCTTGTTTCCATAATTTTTCTTGTTTTTTTCCACGTTTAATGAAAGTTGATTTAAAAGTGTCATATACTTCTTGAGGAATAGTAAATGGAGGATAATTATATCCATATACTTCTTTAGCGTGTTTTCCATCTTCTTCGCCTAAAGGAGCGCCATGGACATTACATTTTCCTTGATTATTTGAGCCGTATCCAATAATGGTATTAACCATAATTAAAGTTGGTTTTTCACTTGATTTTTTCGCTTTTTTAATAGCGTTATTAATCGCGTTAATATCATTACCATCCTTAACTAAAATAGTGTTCCAGTTTGATGCTTGGAATCTCTTTAAGACATCTTCATTGAAAGACATATCTAAAGCACCATCTAAAGTAACGTTATTCGCGTCATAGAACATGATCAATTTATTTAATTTATGTAAGCCAGCGAATGATATTGCTTCTTGAGAAATACCTTCTTGTAAACAACCATCGCCGCATAAACAATATGTATAATGAGAAAAGATTCTTTCACCTTCTTTATACATAGATGCTAAGATTCTTTCAGCAAGTGCCATACCAACTGCTTGACCTATACCTTGTCCAAGTGGTCCTGCGGAAGCGTCAACTCCATCAGTTACTCCGACTTCAGGATGGCCTGGAGTAGATGAATTTAATTGTCTAAAATTCTTTAAGTCATCCATTGAAACTTTATAACCTGCGACATGAAGCATTGTATAAAGTAACATTGAAGCATGTCCTGAAGACATGACAAATCTATCTCTATTCATCCATTTTGAGTCTTTTGGATTAGCCACTAAATGGTTAGTAAATAAAGTATATAAAATAGGTGCTGATCCTAATGCCATTCCTGGGTGACCT
>JALFBO010000005.1 GCA_022772105.1 Erysipelotrichaceae bacterium
CGATACAATTTCTCCTTCGTATACCTCAAATGATACGCCTTTAATAGCTTTAATCATACCATAGTTAACATAGAGATCTTTAACCTCTAGTAATGGAGTTTTTGTTTCTTGATTAGTTGTTTCCATCTTCATCATCGCCTCCTAGATATGCTTTAATTACTTCTTTATTAGCAAGGGCCTCTTTAGTTGGACCTTGCGTTAATACTTGACCAAAGTTTAATACTGTTACTTCATCGCATATACCAGATACTAATTTCATATCGTGTTCAATTAATAAAACAGTAATATCGAACTTATCACGTACAAAACGTATGGTATTCATTAATTCACGTGTTTCTTCTTCGTTCATACCCGCAGCTGGTTCATCGAGTAATAATAATTTTGGATTAGTAGCTAAAGCACGAGCTATCTCTAATTTTCTTTGTTTTCCATATGGTAGATTACTAGCTTGTTCGTTTCTTAATTCATATAGACCGAATACTTGTAGTAATTCTTTTCCGGCTTGACGCATCGCTCTTTCTGTTTTGAAAAAACGAGGAGTGCGGAAAAGAGTTTGAGCAAGATTACAATGGTACATTGGGTTATTAGCCATACCAACCATAACGTTTTGAATAACGGACATATTGTTATAAAGACGAATGTTTTGGAAGGTACGAGCTATTCCTTTCTTACAAATTTCTTGTTGAGAAAGACCAGTTACATCTTCTCCACATAAATAATATTTACCAGTAGTAGGTTTATAAACACCAGTAATGATATTGAATGCTGTGGTTTTACCAGCACCATTTGGACCAATTAATCCATACAATTGATTTTTTCTAATTTCTAAATTTAAATTTTGAACTGCTTTTAATCCTCGGAAAGAAATGCCTAGGTTTTCTGTTTTAATAATGATTTCTTTTTCTTCTTGAGGCGTTAATACTTCTTTTTCTTCCATATTACTTACCTCCTTCTTGTTCGTCATGTGGACTTCCTACATCAAGTCCTGTCGATACAATTTCATCCATTTCAATCTTAGTTGGAATTTTAGACCAGTCGCCACTAAATTCTTTGATGTCTTCTTCTTCTTTTTCTTTTTCTTTCTTTTCATCGATATTCTTAAATATCATTCGTTTAATCTTCTTCTTTAAGAAAGTAAACAGTTTTCTTAAGTTATATTTTTCTCTAAATGATCTTAATGATGGAGCGTTATTATAAACGACAATAACAATTAAGATTACCGCATAGATAATGTTTTTAATAGCAGCCTTATCACCTTCAAAGATAACTTGTAATTTAACATTTAAGAATGTGACAACTATTGCTGATACGATTGAACCATGAATATTACCCATACCACCAATTACTACCATAACAAGCATATTATTAATAGAATAGTTGTAATTGAATGTAGTAGCGTCAATTTGGTTTTTACTAGCTCCATATAAAACTCCCGCGACACCGGCAAGAACAGCGGAAATAACAAATACTAATAATTTGTAATAAGTGACGTTAACACCCATTGCTTTCGCAGCAATTTCATTATCTCTAATAGATTTAATGGCTCTACCATGTTTACTCTTAATTAAATTCTTAACGAGTACAATACTTAATAAAGCAACGATAAAGATGATGATAAATAGATATGTAGAATCATATTTATAACCACGGTTATTAAAACCGATGGCACCACCAAAAATAGGTATTTGTTGGAATAAAATCTTAACGATTTCTCCAAAAGCTAAAGTGACGATAGCAAGATAGTCACCTTTAAGTCTTAATGCTGGTAAACCGATGATAATACCGCATACTCCTGCCACTAGGCCACCTACAATCATAGAAATTATTAAGGAAAGTAATGGTGATACATCGTGAAGTGAACTTAAACATGTTTTTTGGAAATACATACCAATAAAGGCACCGATACTCATAAACGCAGCATGACCTAAAGATAATTCTCCTAAGAATCCTACTACAAGTGATAATGATATAACACCGATAATTGTATAACCGATTTGTTCAAATAAAATTTGAGTTGATGTTTTTAGAGCTCCAGCAATAGAAAGAGGTGAAGCGATTAATAAGAATACAATAAAGAAAATATAAACTAGATAATTTTTAAGTTTAAATCTTCTTCTAATCGCTGTGAAGTAGCTTTCGTTTGGGTTTGAAGTATCCATACTCTTACACCTTCTCTCTTCTCTTTTTACCTAAGATACCAGATGGTCTTACAAGTAAAATGATAATTAAAATACCAAATTCAATAGCAATTGTGTAGGATGAAAGTCCAGGAATAGAAGAACAAATCTCTTCGATTAATCCGAGTAATAAACCTCCTACCATCGCCCCAGGAATAGAACCAATTCCACCAATTACTGCAGCGGTAAATGCTTTAATACCAGGCATTGATCCCATGGTATAAGTTACAGCAGGTGTCTTTAATAAATAGAAGGCACCAGCGATAGCGGCAAGAGCAGAACCAATTGCAAAAGTGATGGAAATTATCATATTGGAATTGATACCCATAAGTTGAGAAGCGCCTTTATCTTCCGAAACTGCACGCATCGCTTTACCAATACGAGTGAAATTAATAAATAAAGTTAAAGCCGCCATAACAACAAGAGCGGTCACTAGTGTGATAATAGTTTTTTGATTTGTACTAAGACCTGGGAACAAGTCTATCATTCTAGGGTTAGATTTAAAAATCAAGAAAGCTAAACTTTGGAGCAAATATGAAACACCAATCGCAGTGATTAATACCGCAAGTGGCGATGCTCCTCTCAATGGTTTGTACGCAAACTTTTCCACACATATTCCAAGTATGGTACAAAAGACAACAGCAAAGATGATGGCAATAAGAGGAAATCCCATTAAACCAAATGTTATATACACCGTATATCCTCCAACCATGATAAGATCACCATGAGCGAAGTTAAGCATCTTAGCAATACCATAAACCATGGTATAACCAAGAGCAATAAGGGCGTATACACCACCTTGGCTAAGTCCGTTTAAGATAATCTGAAATACATTACCCATAACTACTTTCTCCTTTCATAAAACGATAAAATGAAAGCCTTGAACCCAAGACTTTCATATCAAATTTGTATACAACTAATTTATTCAATTAAGCACGGTTTGGATTGACAACAAACTTACCTGGAGTCTTGTTGACAGTTCCTCCTTCATCCCAAGTAACATTTTTACCAGTTACACCTGAGAATGAATATCCACCTTGGAATTCTCCTTTTAGAACTTCGTATACTTCTTTTGGAGACATTGTAACTTCAACCTTGGTACCTTTACTTGCAGCAGCTTTTAAAGCACCTACCATAGCATAGACACAGTCATATGCAGAAGCACCAAATTGATTTAGTGTATCTTTTCCATAAGCAGCAGTATATTTTGTAACAAAGGAAACAACTGCTTCATCTTCACTTGCTGCATTGAAGTGTGAAAGATAAGAAATTTCTTGTGGATATGAATTTGGATTAAATCCTTCTACTGAATCGATTCCATCTAATCCATCACAACCAAAGTAAACAACGTTTTTACCAAATGTATCTTTAGCTTGTTCGATAAATAAAGCTGCTTGTGAGTAGTAGATTGGCATAAAGATGAAATCACAATTCTTCAATGTTTGAATTTGAGAAGTGAATGATGTGTTTGTATCTTTTGTAAATGCAGCATCTGTTGTGTTTGTAACAACTTTTTTAAAGTTATCATAGATTCCTTTGGAATATGCATCTGATGAATCGTAGAAGACACCTACTTTTGCATCTGGATAATTTGCGCTTATATAAGCAGCAGCTGCTGAACCTTGACCTGAATCTGAGAAACACATTTGATAGACGTTATCGCCAGTTTTTGGTACATCATCATTTGTTGCAGATGGTGCTAAGCAGAATACTTTATCCTTATTAGCGTAAGAAGCAAATTCTAAGCATGCACCAGAAGTAACTCCACCTAAAGAGAATTGCATACCATCTTCGTAAAGAGAAGTATAGTTTGTTGCTGCTTTATCCGCTAAGCATTCATCATCTTTAGCAACTAATTCTAATTGAACTCCATTGACACCGCCATTTGCGTTGATTTCATCAACTGCTAATTGCGCAGAATTTTTAACTCCTAAACCATATACAGCAGCATCACCAGTTAATGGTCCTGAGACACCAATTTTAAATTT
>JALFBO010000015.1 GCA_022772105.1 Erysipelotrichaceae bacterium
CCTATTGTTTATGTAGAAATATATAATCATCGCTTATTAACACTAGATGAGATATTTAGTGAAATTCAAAGACAAGGATTATTTGATTTCTATAATTACACAAATAGAACAGTCACTGAAGATAATTACTCATCTAGTCAAAATAGAGTTGGTATACATAGAATTTATCTCCTTTTAGAAGATAAGAATAACAATCTTTCAAATTTAGAAATATTCGTTATTGTAAAACAAGATCGTTCTTCTAACGAAGTTATTCCAATAACCTCTTTAACTTTTCACGAAGATGAATACACTATTCTTGACTCAATCAAAGTAGATTTGACTAATAAAGAATTTATGAATTTATATCGTCTTTGTGACTATATCACGCAAAAAAGAATTCATAATTTTGATGAATACCTTCAAATATTACCTATTAGAGATACTTATTCTTCATCCGAATTAAAAGATGGAACTTATTATATTGATTGTGAATTAATTAATGTTGTGGAAGATACATTTATTATAACGATTGAAATCAATATCGGTAGCAAAAATAAATCTTCTTCCAAAGAGAAAAAAAATTTCTTTGAAAATATTTTTGAATCAATTAAAAATATTTTTATTAACATCTTTAATTCCATTAAAAATATCTTCAAAAAATAAATGAAAATAACAATAAATATGTTATTATTTAAAAGTAATTAATATTGTTTTGGAGGTAAAGATTATGTACGCAAAAAACGCTTGGAATAAATATAGCGAAAATAAACAAGATTTAATCTCTTTCTGTGAAGATTATAAAAAATTCATCACAAAAGGAAAAACTGAAAGACGCTGTGTTGAAGAAGCAATTTTAGAAGCAGAAAAAGCTGGATTTAAAAACATTGATTCATTTAAATCATTAAAAACTGGTGATAAAGTTTATGCAACAAACAAAGGAAAAAATTTTGCTTCTTTTATTATTGGTGAAAAGCCACTAGAAGAAGGTTTAAGAGTATTAGGGGCTCACATTGATTCCCCTCGCCTTGACTTAAAACAAAATCCATTATATGAAAAATTCGATTTTGCTCTTTTAGATACTCACTATTATGGAGGAATTAAAAAATATCAATGGGTTACTATTCCTCTTGCTTTATATGGTGTTGTATGTAAAAAAGATGGTACACAAGTAAAGATATCTATCGGCGATAATGAAGGAGATCCAGTTGTTGGTATTTCTGATTTACTAATTCACTTATCAGGCGATCAAATGCAAAAAAGCGCAGCAAAAGTTATTGAAGGTGAAGATCTTGATGTTATGGTTGGTTCCATTCCTACCAAAGAAAAAGAAAAATCTTCTGTTAAGGCTACAATCGTCAAACTCTTAAAAGAAAAATATGATATTGAAGAAGAAGATTTCTTATCTGCAGAAATTGAAGTAGTACCTGCTGGAGGAGCAAAAGATTATGGTCTAGATCGTTCTATGATTGCCGGTTATGGTCATGACGATAGAGTATGTGCTTATACTTCTTTACGTGCTGTTATTGATTCTTCAGTAAATGAATACACTTCTTGCGCTGTACTTGTTGATAAAGAAGAAATTGGTTCAGTAGGCGCGACTGGAGCACAATCA
Source organism: Erysipelotrichaceae bacterium (assembly GCA_022772105.1). Classification (GTDB taxonomy): domain Bacteria; phylum Bacillota_I; class Bacilli_A; order RFN20; family CAG-449; genus UBA3210. The sequence goes on from JALFBO010000015.1 coordinate 1,595, forward strand.
AAATGGTTTGAAAATGTTATTGCAAAATTAGTAATGCTTGAAGGAAATTACTCTGAATTCAAAGTAAGAAGTGCTCTTGAAAACACCAAAATGTTATCAAGTGATGTTTCTGCTGGTTTTGATCCTTTATTCCCTGGTGTCAACGAAGCTAAAAACTCTGCATATTTAGGAAAAGGTATCTGCTTTAATAAATATACTGGTTCAAGAGGAAAATCAGGCTGCAACGACGCAATGCCTGAATACTTTGCTGAGATTAGAAACATCATGGATGCAAATGATGTTAATTTCCAAACTTCTGAACTTGGAAAAGTTGACCAAGGTGGAGGAGGAACCATCGCTTATATTTTAGGAAACTACAATATGAACGTGATTGATGCTGGTGTTGCCGTATTAAATATGCATGCTCCTATGGAAATTGTTTCTAAAGCCGATGTATACGAAGCTTATAAAGCATATAAAGTATTCTTAACATTAAAATAACATAAACAAAAAACTTCTATTTAGAATCAAATCTATCTAGAAGTTTTTTTATTATCGCCTTAAATAAACGCTGTACTTTTCGTAATCAATTTAAACTAGTTTAGAAAGCCCAATTACCATTTTCAAAGATAACTACTTCTTGATCATCACTAGTAATACCAACAATCTTCATGTCGCTAGTTCCAATCATGAAATCAACGTGAATCATAGAATCATTGACGCCCATATCTTCAAGTTCTTTCTTTTCATATTTTTCGTAATCTTTAATACAGTTTGTAAAGCCCATA